>CAYSOK010000011.1:0-21020 GCA_964432645.1 uncultured Bacteroidaceae bacterium
TTATTCCCACGCTCCAATCAGTTTTCCGAATTCTTTAACCCCCTCCGATGCACCCTTCTGAATCACGTGTACATCGTATGCCGGTGATACGCTTACCTCTTTAGGGTCGATGAGGTAAATCGGAGTTCCTTGAGGAACATAGTTGATAAGTCCCGATGCCGGATATACGTTGAGGGAAGTTCCTATGATGAGGAATATGTCTGCTTGCTCTGCTAACTCAGCAGCTTTCTCGATGAGAGGTACCGACTCTCCAAACCATACGATGAACGGGCGAATCGGAGAACCGTCTGCCGCTTTGTCGGTGTAGCTCACATCGTACTCTTCCGGAGCGAGCTCGCGTATGTATTTGGGATTGTTCGGATCCCAAGAAGATGTGACCTTTGTTAATTCACCGTGTAAGTGAATCACATGAGTGCTGTGAGCACGCTCGTGCAAGTTGTCCACATTTTGTGTCACGATGGAAACACGGTATTGCTTTTCCAATTCGGCAAGCAGTCGATGTCCTTCGTTGGGCTGTACGTCCGTTAGTTGTTTACGCCTTTCGTTGTAGAATTCCGTCACCAACTTGGGGTTTGCATGAAACCCTTCTGGAGTAGCCACTTGCTGCACAGGGTACTTGTCCCACAGTCCTCCGGAATCACGAAAGGTACTCAGTCCGCTTTCTGCGCTCATGCCGGCGCCTGTCAATACTACTAAATGTTTCATATTCCTTTTTTTGTCTTTTGGTTATACAATATGTTACTCCTTGCTCTCGTGGGTGGCATCCAGGTATGAATCGGGAATCTCTCGTACTCTAAATCTATAAAACAAAAAAAGAGTCCGATATGATATCGAACTCTTCTTAGTGACTCCTATAGGATTCAAACCTATAACCTTTTGATCCGTAGTCAAATGCTCTATTCAGTTGAGCTAAGGAGCCATCCTGTTTGCTAATTTCTCAATTGCGATGCAAAGGTACAACTTCTTTTTGAATCTGCAAACTTTTGAGTTCTTTTTTTTAGAAAAATGACGAAAAAACCGCCTTTTGAAGTCTTTTTACGTAGAAATCGCCGCTCAAACTACCGTTTTTACGAATTCAGCAACTTTTTAATCTCCTGCTGTTGCGTCCAGAAATCCACATACTGCTGTGCCACCTTCACATGGTCATGATGCTTCTTAATATACGTCACGCTATCCTTCGAAAGCTGCGTCAAGCGCTCCGGATGCAGCACCAACTGCTCCAACTCATGATACACACTCTCCTCCGTAGGCTGCACGTTGATAATAGGACGCAGTTCCGTTTCGCCCAAAATCTCGTAGTTCTCCGGTTCACCGCCACTCACCACAATCAGTCCCTTCGCCATAGCCAACAGCGCATTCATCGCCGGCGTGTAGGAATACAACTGATCCAACAATACATCCGAATGATTCATTAAATCCTGATACGCCAAGAACGGAATAGACTCCACACGGATAACCTCGCAACGATCCGGATACTTCTCCGCCACCCTTTGCAGAGCACGTAACATGACATCCGTGCCCTTGTACACACTTCGCGACTTCTGAATTCCGATAAAAAATTGAATTTTCTTTCCCGGATGCGGCAATTTCGGCTGAATGCTCCCCGTATCAATAGGGAAGGGGATGAACTGCAACTTATCCTTAAAGAAAGGACGATACGAAGCATCGTACTCATACAAGCCCGAGATGATACCATCGCAATCCCGCGCAATCGCCGTATTCAAATCACCCTTCGCACCATAAATCCATTCGTTTATCCACTGCTCATTGTCCGCACTGAAACGCTCCTTTTCTCCCAGATTAAAGTCCGAATACCGAAACGTCTTGCAGTTGATGCCCGCAGCTACCCAATACCGATCCATGCCGAACGCCCCCATAAAAACACTCTTGTTGTGACGTCTCAAGTATTTATAATAAGGTAAAATACGCTCGGCCTTCAATTCCAAAAACATCGGATTAATCACCTGTACCACATCGTACCCTCGGAACTTCGACATAGCCTTCCACAGTCGACACATGAAACAGCAAGTATCCCACTTGCCGGTAGAGTGTCGAGCCAAATTGACATCGCGCGGGTAGTCCTTCCAACCATCGCCGTCCGAAGCCACCGTCACTTCGTGACCCAATTGTCGAAGTCCATTCGCCAGGGTCGCATGTACGTTACTATATTCGCCAAGAAGCAGTATTTTCATGTTCCGTACCAATTTTTTCTGTTAATAGACCGCTAAGGTACGCTTTTTATTTGGATTTCGCAAATTATTTCGGATTTTTTGTTTAAATTTGCACGAGTAAAGTAAGTTTATGGCACAACATGAAAACATACAATCGCGATACAACCATGTTTTGAAGTACACAGGGTTGTTCGGAGGGGTACAAGGATTGACCATGTTCGTCTCCGTGGTACGCAATAAACTGGTCTCGGTTCTGGTGGGAGCCGTGGGGCTCGGTATGGCCGATTTGCTCAATCGCACCATCCTTTTCCTCTCCAATTCCACCAACCTGGGCATCTCCTTTAGTGCCGTGCGTCAACTTTCCGAATTACAATCCGATGGAGAAGAACCTACAGCTCAACAACAAACCGAAATAGCTCACACTGTGCAGGTGATACGTTTTTGGTCCTTGATTACCGGAGTCTTTGGTATGCTCCTCTGTATGCTGCTCTCTCCCGTTCTGGGAAGATGGACCATGAATGCCTACGGTAATTACATCTACTACCTGTGGCTTTCTCCCATGATTTTGTGCCTCGCTATGGCAGGCGGCGAACTCGCCATCTTGAAGGCTTTTCGTAAACTCAAGTCCATAGCTCTCGTTTCCATCTTCAGTGCCATTGCCACCCTTTTGGTAACCGTTCCGCTTTACTATCTTTATGAACTAGACGGAATTGTCCCCGCACTGTTACTCTCCTCCGTCTGCAATCTCGCTATCGTACTGCATTTTAGCCTTCGTTGCATCCCTTGGAACATCACTCTATGTCGCGCTAAACGACTTTTCCGGGACGGTCGTAGTATCGTGCAGTTGGGCGGTGCCTACATCCTTGCCGCCATGGCAGGCGATGGAGCCGATGTTGCCATACGTTCCTTTATAAACGATGTACACTCCCCCGAGCAAGTGGGATTCTATACCGCAGGATTTACTCTCACCGTCACTTATGCCCGTATGGTGTTCGTAGCAATGGATTCCGATTATTACCCACGTCTCTCTGCCGCCTTTGCGCGGAAGGAGGAACGCAATGGACTCATTAATAGACAGGTGGAGTTGAGTCTGCTCCTTATGGCGCCCTTTCTCACTTTCTTCCTCTGTGTACTCCCGGTAGTACTCCCACTGCTCTACACCGGTACCTTTATGCCCGTGTACCCCATGGTGTGCTGCTCTGTCTTTTATATGTTTTTCAAGGCCATCACCACCCCCGTAGCCTATATGCCCCTGGCCAAAGGCGACCCCGTGGTGTACACCACCATGGAACTTCTCTACGACCTTGTCTTTATGATTCTCGTCATCCTCGGTTTCCGGTGGGGCGGATTGGTAGGTGCCGGTATAGCACTCTCCCTCTCCAATCTTCTCGATATGATTTTTATTCTCACCTATTATAGTCGTAGATATCACTACGTTATGTCCAAGGAAGTACGCCGTTTTAGCATTATTCTCGGCATATTCTTAGCCATTTCCGTAGCCGCCTCCTTCCGCTTGGAAGGCATTGAACGCATCGTATTGCAAGTAGTCTGTTGTCTACTCGCCACCGGCTACTCCTATTATATAATAAGGAATACCACCACCCTGATGAGCGAACTCCGTGCGCGCATCAAAAACAAAAGGAGGAAACAACCATGAAAAAGATAGCCATATTGATAGCCTGCTACAATGCAGCCCCCTACGTGGTGCGCTGTCTGGACTCCCTACGGAACCAGACCCTCCGCGACATACAAATCATCTGTATAGACGATGCTTCCACCGACAATACCCTTGCGCTCCTTCGTCAACAAGCCGAGGAGGACAACCGTATCACCGTGCTCCATCTTACGGAGAATCGTGGACAAGCATACGCACGTAATCAAGGACTTAAGGTGGTGGATGCGGAATTTGTCACCATGGTTGATATAGACGATACACTATCGCTCGATGCCCTGGCGTCCGCTTACGACGTCTTTGAACGCTATCCCAAGACAGATGCCGTAGTCTTCCGACTCGTCTATCGCTATCCCGATGGCAGGGAGATACCTTATCCCTTCCTCACCGTCCGTCATCCCGACGGTAGTGATCCCTCTTGCGGATACTTCACCGGCGAAGAGGCTTTTGTGGAAAGTCTCGATCAGACCCTCCACGGACTCTACGTGGTCCGTTCCGACATCCATCGCGAGATACCCTACGATGAAACCTGTCGACTCTACAGCGATGACAACACCGCGCACATGCACTATCTGCGTTCCCGTGAGGTGCGCTATTGCAATGGCATCTATTACTATTTGCAGCGCGAAGACTCTATGACACATGGTGTTAACATCCATCGTTTCGACTTCCTGGACGCCGGATACAGTCTGAAGGAGCAGGTGCTCCGGTCCGACCCGTCGCCCGATGCTCTATTGCGCACCGAGCAGTTCCGTTGGAATGCCTTCCTCTCCACCATGCGTTTCTATCACGAACACGCCGACGAGTTTCCCCGCAAGCAGCGCCCCGAACTCTTGGAGCGTCTTCGCGACTGTTGGGACACGTTGGACCGTAGACAGTTAAAGCGCACGCTCTCCGGTAGATGGATAGACAAACCCAATGGTGGATTCCGTTTCTTTCATCGTCTGCAGAGCATCTACGTAGGCGCATCGCGCGTATATCATGCTGGAAAAAAACAATAAAGATATGAGCTATATGAAGAATCAATTGAAAACCGTCCTGGTAACCGCCGCTCTCGGCGCCATCGCCCAAACCGGGCACGCGGGAGAAGAGTTGGATTGGAACGAGCCGAATGCTGCCAATCCCATCCTCCCCGGTTACTTTGCCGACCCAACCATTCGTAAGTTTGGCGATACCTACTACATCTATGCCACTACCGATGGCAACGGAGGCGGCTTCGGCCCCTCACAAGTATGGGTGTCTAAGGATTTGAACGACTGGACCATTATGCCCATGAACTGGCCTACTACCCACTGGATTTGGGCACCCGATGTGTTTAAGCAGGGGGGCAAGTACTATTTCCTTTATTGTCAACCCTGTACTCTCCACATGGGAGAATCTGAGACACCGCGTGGTCCCTGGACCAATGTGCTGGGGGAGACGGATGCCGTGTTGGTGCCCGACCGCTTCGTACACAACGCCATCACGCTGGATGGACAGCACTTCCGCGATGATGACGGTTCCATCTACTTCTACTTTGGCACGTGGGGTATCTACAAGGGATTCGGTTGCGGTGTGGCGAAACTCAACGATGATATGAAGAGTTTCTCCGACAAGAAATTGATTGAAAATACCGAGATAACCGATTTCTTTGAGGCTCCCTATGTCTTTAAGAAAGACGGTGTTTACTACTTCACTTACTCCTCCGGTTCTTGTCACGACCATACCTATCGTGTGCAGTATGCCACGAGCACAGAGGGGCCGATGGGACCCTTCACTTACAAAGGATGTATCCTGGAGTCCAACGAAGATCGTACGGTGGACGGTCCCGGACATCATAGTATCTTGGAGGAAAACGGTAAGTATTACATCCTTTACCACCGTCACGACAATCCCCATTCCACTCGCGGTATGCATCGTCAGTTGTGTATCGATGAACTGAAGTTTGGTACCGATGGCAGCATCTTGAAGGTGGATCCCACCCATACGGGCGTAAACTTCAACAAGAGTACCTCCGCCTATTCCGATTTGGCATTTGGTAAACCCGTCATTGCCTCCTCCTATTATAATAATTCCTTCCATCCGCAGTACGCTGTAGACAACAACAACGCCACCCTTTGGCGTCCGCAGACGGTGAATCCGGAGTGGCTGCAGATAGATCTTGAGACGGTTAAACATGTGGAACAGATTGAAATACAGTGGGAGTACGGCACCGCTTACTACTGCTACACTATAGAAACCTCCACCGATGGTGTCTCCTGGACTCCGTTGGTAGACCGTTCCATGAACCGTTTGGCAGGCAGTCCGATGGTGGACTATGTCAATGCTGATTTCCGTTACCTCCGCATCCATTTCCGTTATCAAGAGAACAACGGAATGCCCGGAGCCATCTGGAACGTGAAGGTATATGGCGGTATCAAGAACCTGCCCCCTCAGCAATGGGTGGGTGTGGATGCAAACAATTATACCTGCAGTTCCTGCAACAACGACCTAGGTATGTTGGGAGGAACCTTTGGCGTTACCGACAGAGATGCCCTACGTACCACATCGGAAGGTGGAAAGAAAGCCCTCCTTCTTCCCGCCGGAACCACTGCAAGTACCTCAGTGGTGCTTCCCGGAATCTTGAAGAATAAGAAGAAGACAATCCCGGAGTACACCGTCAGTTTCCAAGCTTACTACAACAGCGCTTGGCATCAATTGGCGCAAGTCTATAAGAACGGGAAGACAACGAATTACGTAGACGCAGCTCCCGTTGCCGCGCTTCCCAAGAGTATCAGCGTGGCACCCGGAAAACCACTTCAACTTTCT
Organism: uncultured Bacteroidaceae bacterium; assembly: GCA_964432645.1. Lineage (GTDB taxonomy): Bacteria > Bacteroidota > Bacteroidia > Bacteroidales > Bacteroidaceae > CAZUTW01. The sequence continues at coordinate 6,631 of CAYSOK010000011.1, forward strand.
GCCGGAAAGAGTGATTTGGTATTCACAGACTTACGTATGTATAGTTGGGCTCAAGAACCCGCAGAAATCGCTTACGACCGCGCACATGCCATGGAGCATAAGGGCGCTACGGAGTATCAACAAACCGCTACACGTGCCGGAGAACTCCTTACGTTGGACGCCAACGACTATCAAGTGGGTGAACAACTCACCACCCTCGTAAACCGCGCCGAAGGCAAAGAAACCGTAGGCAACCTTACCGCTCGCGGTACCTCCCTGGGAGTAGTATTGAAGGAAGGTGAACAAGCCTTCGAGTTTACCGGACTGCAACAGTTCGTCTCCGAAAAGGGACTTCCCACCACTATGCTTGGCAATGCCCCCTACACCATTTCTGCATGGGTGTATAATCCTCAGGTTGAGGCCAATGAGTGCATTCTCAATCTGGTACCCACACAGGAAGAAAACGCCACCGTCAGCTTTGGCAACGGAAGTAGTGAGAGCAATGGAATCGTTTCCCACTGTGGAAGTTTCGAAGACCGAGGCGACAAATCCGTCAAAACCAATCAAGGCAAATGGAGTTTCTGGACCGTCACCTTCGACGGTTACATGGAGTCCATCTACCTCAATGGAAACCGCATCGCCAAGAAAGATATCGTAATGCTTCTGCAACCCTCGCCCTACGTAACACTAGGCAACCGCGATGCCGGCGATTGGCCCTTCTCCGGATACATCCGCCGCATCTCACTCTACGATACCGCTTTAACCCCCGAACAGGTTTTGCAGGAGTCCAAGAAAGCACAAAAGACAGACGTCCTCTTCCTCTTCAATGCCGCCACCGATACCCCGAACTATACCAAGAACGAGGGAGAGTGGGGTGGAAGTTGTAACGGAACGGTTGCAGAGACTCTCTGTCAAAACCGTCTCTCCACTGCCTCTACCATATCGGTAAGTCGGATGAAGGGAAGCAATGCAGAGCAAATTTCTCTCGGCTTTGTAACCGACAAGTCGAAACTCACACACCCGCTTCTCAGTATATCCACTTTCCTGCAAGTGTCATTGAATAAGGGCGTTGTGACGGTAAATAACGTAGCGTGCCCCATAGACGAAGCGCTTGCCGCAGGTTTTCACGAAATCGTATTAAAACGTGAAGGCACCGCCACTGCCGTGTGGATAGACGGCAAGAGGAGCAGTGTCAGCTCTTTGGCATGGCCCTCCTTTGCGGATGCCACCCAACTACAACTCCTCCCCGGCGGAGGACAAAAGGTGGGTATCACCTCCTGTGTTATCCGTTCCGCAAGTTCCGATGATTCTTCCATCGCTGCACAGTATCAGCAACAAACGGCATCGCTCACGGTCACTCCCGAGTTTCAAGCGCGCGCCGTAACGCCCGCTCTCTTGTCCCTCTCCGCCACCATCAGCGCCTCCACCCCGTTGCTCTATCGCTATACGGCAGGAAGCACACAGACCGATTGGATACAAGATTCCGAGTATCTCTTGCCCGTAACCTCCTCCACCAAGACCGCACGCATCGAGGTGCGCGATGTCTCCGGTCGTATGGTAGGCAGCAAGGAGTATAGCGTCAAATCGCTGCTCTCGCAGAAGTCCTTTACCGTAACGAGCATAGCCGATGGACTTTCCGCCTTCACCGGTACCACCCTTCGCAAGGACGATGAGACCCCGATGAACATAGATATCACCGATGGTGTTCTCACGCTCTCCTCAGCCGGATGCAACTTCGCTGTGGATGGTGTACAGAACGGTCCGTTTATCTATAAGGAATTAACCGGAGACTTTGTGGCACAAGCCCATGTCAAGGACTTTATCGGTAGGAGTGACCGCACCACCCCCGCATACAACGAAGGCGGTGTCATGGTACTTGTCTCCACCCCGCAGAATAGAGGAAAGGCACAAACCGGTCTACACGTAGGCGTGTTCCCGCACTACAACCAAGGCAACATCTTCACCCACCTCAACCACGGTCGCATGCAGAGCAGCAACAATAAGGGCTGGGATTTCGACCCTTGGATGCAGATAGAGCGTAAGGGAGACACCTTCTATGTTCGCACCTCTGCCGATGGTGTCACCTGGACAGAAGTTCCCGGAACCCCTGTTTCTCGCCCGGATTTGCACGATGCTACCCTCAAGGTAGGATTCTATCAAGTGACCTACACCGAGGCTTCCGGTAATATGCAGTTCGATAATGCGGAAATATATATATAAATAAGGTGTATCGCGTAAGCTTCAGCATAAAACTTGCAATTTTTGCGAAAAAAGCAGCTTAAACAGTAAAAAAACAGACAAATGTTTTGTCAGATTGAAAAAAGGTTGTACCTTTGCATCCGCAAACAGGCAATAACGGTGCCTTGGATGAGTGGCTTAGTCACCGGTCTGCAAAACCGTCTACGGCGGTTCGAATCCGCCAGGCACCTCAGAAATCTCTCAACTTCGGTTGGGAGATTTTTTTTATCATACGTGTAACATCCGCAGTGTGGATGGTTCTCTCGTAGTTGTTTACACAAATCCGAAAATTGAGTAAAATCGAATAGAAAAAACAGGTATAATAAAGCCTCAATTCCATATAAATCTTCTAATATGTACAATGAAACATCATTTCTATTCTGTTTTTCTTGAAAACCTTGTAATAATGTAACTTTTTCTGTAATTTTGCACTCCGAATAGAAAAAGTTTAATTATGAACAAGCAGACAAAAGCCATAAACACACGCTTCCAAATGCCTGACGCATACGGAGCCATCAGCATGCCGGTATATCACACCGCAGCCTATGAATTCGAAACCGCACAAGATATGTCCAACGCATTCCGCGGCATCACCAATGTACCCGATTATTCACGAGTAACCAACCCCACCGTCACCTATTTCGAAAACAAGGTGAAGGACATGACCGATGCCAAAGACGTTATCGCTTTTTCTTCCGGAATGGCAGCCATTAGCAACACCTTGATGGCCGTAGCATCCACCGGAAAAAACATCGTGACCTCCCGTCACCTTTTCGGAAATACTTACGCCCTCATCGCAGGTTCCTTTATGCGCTTTGGTATCAAAGCAAAATTCTGCGACCTTTGCAATCTGGAAGAAGTGCGCAACGCCGTAGACGACAAGACCGCCTGCATCTTCCTGGAGATTATCACCAACCCACAGTTGGAAGTAGCCGACCTCAAGGGACTCGCAGAAATCGCGCGTGAACACAAAATTCCGTTGATAGCCGACACTACCGTAATCCCCTTTACCGAGTTTTCCGCCAAGGAATTGGGCGTCGACATAGAGATACTCTCCAGCACCAAGTACCTCTCCGGCGGTGCCACCAGCATCGGAGGACTGGTTGTGGACTACGGAACCGTCTCTTACTTCAGCAAACGCATGCGTTTTGAGATGCTCTACAACTTTGGCGCCTACATGACCCCCCACGTGGCCTACATGCAAACCATCGGTCTGGAGACCCTTTGCGCACGTTATGCCGTGCAGTCTCAAAACACCCTTGAACTTGCCGAGAAGTTGCGCACACTTCCCGAGATTAAGTACGTCAACTACGTAGGACTCAAGGACAACCCCTATCACGAACTCTCCCGCAAGCAGTTTGGCGAAACCGCCGGCGCCATGCTTACCATCGACCTAGAGAGCGAAGAAGCATGTTACCGATTCATCAACCGTCTGCAGTTGATACGCCGTGCCACCAATCTATTCGATAACAAATCCCTCGCGATACACCCCTACAGCACCATCTTCGGTAATTTCACTCCGCAGGACAAGGCTAAGATGGATGTCAAAGACACCACCATACGTCTCTCCATAGGTTTGGAATCCGTAGAAGACTTGTTCGAGGATATCAAGCAGGCCGTTTCAAAAGAGGACTAAAATGAAGAAATACGATTTTGACAAAGAAATCAACCGACGAGGTTCCGGCGCATTGAAATACGATGCGCTGGAAGCCCGTTACGGAGATGCCAATCTGTACCCCCTGTGGGTTGCCGATATGGATTTTGAAGTCCCCGACTTCATCACCGACGTACTGAAGGAACGTATGGAACACCCATCCTTCGGTTACACCATTGAACCCAAGGACTATCGTCCCGCCATCATCGATTGGATCAAAGCACGCCACGGTTGGGACATCCGTCCCGAATGGCTCAGCTACATCCCGGGTATCGTAAAAGGCATAGGGTTTGTTATCAACGTATTCGTCAAAGACGATGAAAAAGTCATCGTTCAGCCCCCCGTCTATCATCCTTTCCGCCTAACCGCCATCGGTAACAAGCGCGAGGTGGTGTACAACCCTCTCAAACAAACATCGGACGGTAGCTACGAGATTGATTTCGAACATCTGGCAAGTGTGGTAGACGACAAATGCCGTCTTCTCATTCTCGCCAATCCCCACAATCCCGCCGGTCTTCTCTGGCCCAAGGAAACACTACAGCGACTGGCACATTTCTGCAAGGAGCACAACATACTCGTCATCTCCGATGAGATACACTGCGATATGCCCCTCTGGGGAGCCAAGCACCAGCCCTTCGCTACCGTATCCCCCGAAGCAGCCGAAATCAGCATTACCTTTGGAGCACCCTCCAAGGTGTTCAATATTCCGGGACTTGTAAGTTCCTATGCCATAGTACCCAACGAGAAGATACGCGCTCGATTCTTCGGCTGGTTGTCCGCCAACGAACTCAACGAAGCCGACATCTTTGCCCCCATCGCCACCATTGCCGCCTATCGCAAGGGCGAAGAATGGCGTCAACAGATGGTACACTACATCGAACAAAACATCCTCTTCCTAGAGGACTATTGCAAGCAATACATTCCCGAGATAGTACCCCTGCGTCCGCAAGCCTCCTATCTCGTATGGCTCAATTGCAAGGCATTAAATCTCCCTCACAAAGAACTCAACAAACTCTTTGTGGAAGACGCCCACCTCGCCCTCAACGACGGCGAGATGTTTGGTAAAGAAGGAGCCGGATACATGCGCATGAATATAGGCTTGCCCCGCAAGAAATTGGAGCAAGCCCTTGAAAGTCTGCGTAGTGCAATCGTTACACTACGGGAGTCTCGTCGTTAGATTCCTGATTGATATCTCCTTCCCACAAATACTTGCGAGTCTCCTTCACCACTACATGAGTGAGCACGAGAATCACAATGATGTTGGGAATCGCCATCAGTGCATTGGTTAGGTCGCCGAAGTTCCACACCAGTTCTATCGCAGTGACCGAACCAACGTACGTGGCAATCACCCACAATATACGGTAGCAAATACGCGCTTTCGTACCCATGAGATACTCCAACGCCTTTTCACCTATATAGCTCCATCCCAAGATGGTGGAAAAGGCAAACGTCACAATACCAATCGTTAATACCAAAGAACCTACATACGGAATCTCGCGAAAGGCCACCTCCGTAAGCGTAGCCCCCGCAGTGGAATCAATGTGTGGATGCGCCAGAATCGAACTTACCAGCACAATACCCGTGATGGCACATATCACCACCGTATCCCAGAAGGTTGAAGTGGAACTTACCAACGCCTGGCGCACCGGATTCTTGGTGCGAGCCGCAGCCGCCACAATCGGCGCCGAACCCATACCCGACTCATTGGAGAACAAACCTCGCGCAATACCGTACCGCATGGAAATCATGATGGTGCTTCCCACAAAACCACCTCCGGCAGCCTGAGTCGTAAAAGCACCCTTCAGAATCGCCTCCAATGCCGGAACAATGTAAGCGTGGTTGATGCACAAAAGGCAAATACATCCCATGATGTAAATTAGCGCCATGAACGGCACCAAACTCTCGCATACTCGCGCGATACCCTTCACTCCAAACACAATCACCGCCAAGGTCAGTACCGCCAGTGTTACGCCCGTATAGAATGTGTCCACCCCATAACTTTTCGCCAAGATGGTGGAGATGGAGTTGCACTGAATGGTGTTGCCGATAAAAAACGATGTGATAGCTGTGAGCGCCGCAAAGACACACGCCAACCACTTGCACTTCATCCCTCGTTCAATGGCATACATAGGACCTCCCAGCATCTTGCCGTCACGTGTTTGTACACGGTATTTTACCGCCAGTAGTCCCTCGGCATATTTCGTGGAGATACCCAATAATCCCGTTGTCCAGCACCAAAAGACCGCACCCGGTCCGCCTAGCGTGATGGCTGTTGCCACGCCCACGATATTGCCCGTGCCGATGGTTCCTGCCAGTGTGGTGGCCAGTGCACTGAACTGACTCACGTCGCCCGTGCTGTTCTTGTCCTTCTGAATAGACAACTTGATGGCCTTGAAGATGTGTCGCTGCGGAAAACGCAGACGAAACGTAAGATAGATGTGTGTGCCCATAAGAGCTACAATCATGGGGACACCCCAGAGATAACTGTTGATGAGCTTTACAAGTTCGTTGAGTTGATCCGACATAGTAGTTCTGTATTAAGAGTTTAACTAAATTTCCTCGGGTAGCGGAACAAGATGCTGAGGAGTGCAAAGAGTCCTAGAGCAAAGGGGTAATAGAGATACCCCAAAATTTCGTTGGGTGCCAAGGAGGACAGTCCTGCCGCCATCAACAGTTGAGCTCCGTAAGGGATGATTCCCTGCGCAAAGCAGCTAAAGGTGTCCAAGATGCTGGCACTCTTTCGATTGTCCACACCGTAATGTTGTGATATTTCGCGAGCGATAGGTCCCACCGTGATGATGGCAATCGTATTGTTGGCGGTACAAGCATTGGCTAGTGTCACAAGGGCTGCAATACTCAGTTCAGCCCCTCGTTTGCCATGTATCCGGCGTGTAAGAATTTCCGTCAGGTAGTCGATACCTCCGTTGAACTTAATCATCTCCAGCATACCTCCCGCCAAAAGCGTCACGATAATCAGTTCACTCATGGAGAGAATACCCTCCGCGAGCGATGCCGCCCAACCGAAAAGGTCATAAGCCCCCGTCAATATGCCGATACCGCACGTGAGCAAGCATCCCACAATCAGCACCATCATCACGTTGATGCCACACGTAGCCATCACCAGCACAGCCACATAAGGAATCACCTTCAACCAGTTCACCGGTGTCTGTTCCTGTGGCGTGTGGATGTTTGCCCCCAATACCATATATATAATAAGGATAAGCAACGCCGCCGGTGCCACGATGCGTATGTTCGTGAGAAACTTATCCTTCATGCGGCACCCTTGTGTACGTGTTGCTACGATTGTCGTATCAGATATAAAGGAGAGGTTGTCTCCAAAGAACGCACCACCCACCACGCATCCCACAATCAGTGGAACACTGCTCTCCGTTTGCGTTGCCACACCCACCGCCATAGGAGTAAGCGCCACAATCGTACCCACGGAAGTACCGATAGACAGCGAGATGAAGCAAGCCGCCAAGAACAATCCCGGAAGCAACATGGATTCCGGCAATACCTGTAGGGTGAGATTCACCGTAGCATCCACCGATCCCATCGCCTTAGCCGATTTGGCAAAAGCGCCGGCCAAGATAAAAATCCATATCATCAGCATGATATTGCTGTTGCCTGCCCCCGCCGAAAAGCGGTTGATGCGTTCCTCCACAGCCACACCGCGCGTAGTAGCGATGGCGTAGATGGAGGAGATGAGGAAGGCAACGGTAATCGGCATCTTGTAGAAGTCGTTGAGAAGGATACTGGTAACAAGATAGGTTACCAGAAACACGAAAAGCGGACTCACAGCCAATATGCCGAGTTTTCTATTCTCCATAATCGTATGTTCAATGATCGTTAGACGGTGCAAAAGTACGAAAAAAACGTTGAACTACCTTCTTATTTTATCATTTTGTACGCCGTTTCACTACTTTTTGGAAGGATTTTCTGTATTTACTCCAAATTTAACCTAAAAATCTTTTGTAATAAATTTTAAAAGACTTAACTTTGCATTGTGAAAGTTACGGATTTTTCCAAAAACTAAAAAAACAGTAGGTATGAAACAAATAGAAGATGAAGACTTTGAGACCGTAAGGAACGGTTTTGAGCAAATTGAATCTTTGTGTGCGAGAATGACCTCGGGGAATGTTAGTCACTTGTCTGCGAATGTTCGTGTGATATGTCGCGCTTGTGCGGAGTTGTTGAGTCAGGAAGGAGGACAGTAGTCCTTACTCTCTGGCCTGCTCAAGGAGTTTCTCCTTGTCAACTTCTAATTTTTTCCTGAAAAACCGAACCTTAGTATCGAAGTCCGTGAAGAGCTCGTGCGCTTCATTAAATATTTTTTCCTGCTTGCGGTACTCCATATAGTGTTCCGTATAGTTGGACTCGAGTTCCTTGAGACGTCGTTGCTCGGCGTACATACGTTCTCCGGCGCGTTGCATGGAGTCCACGGCAAGGAACATTTCCACGGAGTCGAGTGTAAGGATTGCTTCGCGTCGAGCTTGGAGTGCTTTGGGGTGTAGGGTGCGTAGGTTGAGTATGCGTTCCTTGGCAGAGAGGTAGTTGCCTTCTTCCATAGCATGTCGGGCACGGTTGAGTGCTGCCATTCCGGCCGTTTCCTCATCGTTGTTCTTTGTGGGGGTGCAGGCGGTGAGGGTTATTGCGGTTGCAACCGCTATCAGTATGTTGAATAGTTTCTTTTGCATTGTTATTGTCTTTTTTAGAATATGCAAAGGTAAGGAAAAAAAGTGAATTTCGTCAATTCTTGGAGCAGATTTCTTTTCCGGGGGGTGATGGGAAAAGAATGGTTTTTTGCTATATGGATGGTTTCTTTGCAATAAATTGGGGCGCGAGACGTTTTTTATATAGTTATGAGTGCTATTAAGACCATATATATAATAGGTGTACGCTGCCTGGTATGTTGCCTGGTGCTGCTGTGTTTCTTCTCTTGCAACAATGTGGAACGATTGGAGAAAAGGGGCGACAAGTATTTTGCGCTGGGAGAATACTACGAAGCGGGCGAACAGTATAAGAAAGCCTACTCGGCACTCCCTCCCAAGGAACGATTGCGTCGAGGCAAGGTGGCTGTGAAGATGGCTGACTGTTACCGACGCATCAATGTGTCCGGTAAGGCGGTGGGAGCGCTGAACAATGCCCTCCGTTATAAGGCCGCAGACAGCCTCTCGCTCTTCTATCTGGCTGAGATGCAGCGCCGCGAAGGAAATTACAAGCAAGCCATGGCATCCTATGAAGCCTTCCTTGACTCCAATCCCGGACATCGTTTGGCTGTGCTCGGGCGGGAGAGTTGCGAGGAAGCACCGCTGTGGCGTGCGAATCCCAATAGTTATACCGTGAAGAAGATGGATGTCTTCAATTCTCGACGAGCTGACTTCGCGCCGGCACTTTGGGGAGACGGAGATGAATATACATCACTCTACATTACCTCTTCGCGTCCGCAAGCTAGGGGCGATGAACTGAGTGGTATCACTGGAACGAAATACACGGATATCTTTGTAGCGAAGCGTGACGACAAGGGTGTGTGGAAAGCACCGGAGGAGATAGAGAGTGATATCAACAGCGACTACGATGACGGAGCCTGCTCCTTTTCTCCGGATATGAAGACGATGTATTTCACTCGTTGTGAGATGGATGCATCGTATCCTCGCTATGCGCAGATTTATATCTCGACACGTTCGGATGCATCTTGGAGTGCACCTAAATTGATGGAGATTACGAAGGATACACTCTCTTCGTTTGCTCATCCGGCAGTCTCTCCGGACGGCAAATGGTTGTATTTCGTTTCGGACATGCCGGGAGGCTACGGTGGTTTGGACATCTGGCGCACCATGCTTACAGGCAATGGTACGGCCGGGGTGGAGAACCTGGGTCCGGACATCAATACGGAGGGAAACGAGATGTTCCCATCGTTTCGTGGCAACGGAGAGTTCTACTTCTCTTCGGACGGTCACGGGGGTATGGGAGGTTTGGATATTTTCCGCGCCACGGAGGATTCCACGGTGTCGCTCCGTTGGGAGATTGAGAATCTGCGTTATCCGATGAATTCGTCCGGGGATGATTTCGGCATGACCTTTGAGGGCGTTCACAATCGAGGCTTCTTTGCTTCGAACCGCAACGACGGTAAGGGATGGGATCATATCTATAGCTTCTATTGTCCGGAGATTATCCAGACGGTGAAGGGATGGGTGTATGAGAAAGATGGTTATGAACTCCCTGATGCTCAGGTTTATATGGTGGGTAATGATGGAACAAACGAGAAGTTGAGCGTACGTACGGACGGTTCGTTTACCAAGGTGATTAAACCGGGCGTGAGTTATGTGTTCCTGGGAACGTGCAACGGATATTTGAACCAAAAGCAGGAGTTGCAGGTTGAGCCGGTGACGGAGAGTGAGGAGTATGTACTCCAGTTTCCGCTAGCCTCTATCACCGCCCCGGTGTTGTTGCAGAACGTTTTTTACGAGTTTGACAAGGCCGACCTAACGGAGGCTTCTACGCAGGAGTTGGACGGTTTGGTGCGTCTACTCAATACGAATACGAACATTACCATAGAATTGAGTGCGCACTGTGATTATCGTGGAAACGATGCCTATAATATGGCGTTGTCTCAGCGCCGCGCCGAGTCGTGTGTGCGGTATTTGCGGTCGCAGGGCATTGCGGCAGACCGATTAACACCGCGTGGTTATGGCGAGCAGATGCCGAAGGTGGTAAAACGAAAAATGGCGGCGGAGCATTCGTTCCTGCATGAGGGGGATACGCTTACGGAGGCGTACATCCGGAAACTTCCGGAGGAACAGCAGGAGATTTGCAATGCCTACAACCGACGTACGGAGTTTAAGGTACTGCGCACTACGTATGGGTTGTTTGACCGTAAGAAAGAATAACCCAAGTTTCGTATTTGTGTAAATAACTACGAGAGAGCCATTCACAGTGTCGGGACGTTTCGTGGAACCTCCTCAAAATCCCGTTTCGTGGTACATTCCGAATGGTGGAAACATCCACGAAACGAAACGTCCGGATTATTCCAACAATTCAAACGGTGTGGTGTATCCGCTGCGGATGCGCCATTCTTGAGGATATAAGTTGTTGATGCGTCCGCCTACGCACTTGCCGAACCCCAGTGGGTGAGTGCGGTAACAAATCAAGAGGTATCCCCTCGGAGTATCGGCATCCACGGTGAGAGATTCGTGACGGAGGTAGGAGAGAGCTTGGTCGTAGGTGACCTCTATCCGGGGAAAAACATCCATGTTCAGCGCCTCACTCATGGCAAGAGCGTGCGTGGGTTGCCATCCTTTGGGAGTGCGTACCGCCACTTCTATTCCCCTACTCAAGGTATTCAACAGAGCACCAACCGCTTGCATGTCGGTTAATCTGCCGTTGGGGAGAGCCGTCAAAGTATCTTCCTTTACCTCCCATTGATAAGACTCAGCATCCCGGAGCCAAGTTTGGCAGAGGGTGTAGTCTGTGGCAGCGGGTTTCGGCTTGTTGCCTCGAGCACCCTTCTTACCCTTTTCATTCCGCTTAACACCGCTCCAAACGAAGGGTTCTTCATCCACCTCGGGTTTTTGCAACAGCGCAAAGAAGATGCCCTCGCCTCGAGTACTGCCGGGGAAGAAATGATAGACGGGAGCATCCTCGGGATGCGTTCCGGGAGCTATGTCCCACTCCGGTTGAGTGGGGATGGGGAGAACTTGGGCACCGAATTCCTTTACCATCCAGTCGACATTCTCCTCATTTTCCGCACGGTTGAAGGTGCAGGTACTATAGAGAAGAAATCCGTTGGACTTGACGGTTCCCCAAATCTCCCGAAGAATCTCTTGCTGACGTTCCTTGCAGAGTTGCACATTTTCGCGACTCCACTCCGCTATAGCCTGTTCGTCCTTACGAAACATCCCCTCGCCGGAACAAGGAACATCCGCAACCACCAAATCGAAGAATCCTCGGAGAGGGCGGAAGGCGGACGGATAGTTGTTGGTGACAATGGTGTGTGTATATCCCCATTTTGTAAGGTTCTCTTGTAGGATTTTATCGCGCGGATGCATCGGCTCATTTGCCACGAGCAGTGCATCGTGGGGGATGAGGGAACGCAACAAGGTGGATTTACCTCCGGGAGCGGCACAGAGATCTAGCACCGTCTCGAGGGAGGTGTGAGATTGCACCACCCGGAGAGCCTGCTCCAAAAACATGGAGGAGGCATCTTGTACGTAGTAGCATCCGGCGTGGAAGAGGGGGTCATAGGTGAAAGCGGGACGTTCCTGTAGATAGTATGCGTTGGTGGCCCAAGGTACGGGCTCGTTGTCGACACGCAGACGACTGTGTGCCTTCAGCGGATGCAGACGCACGGTTACGGAAGGGACGGATTGGAGTCCCGCCGTAAGTTGGGCATAACGTTGTTCACCAAGGAGTTGGCGAGTGTATTGTTCAAAATCTACAGGAAGGTTCATGCTTTATTTCCTTTTTAAATCCAAAAACTGGTAGTTGTGAGCGTGCTTTTCGTCCGCATCATGAATCTCCATAAGGAGCGGATCCCAGTCGTTGTAATCAATCTCCGGGAAAAAAGCATCGGCGTGTTCGGGAATATCGTTGATGGTGGTGAGATAGAGATACTCTGTGCGTGGGAGAGCCTCGCGATAAAGCGTTTCACCCCCTATGATAAATACCTGTTCATCCTTTTTGCAAGAAGCTAGAGCTGCATCGAGTGAAGTGAAGTGCTCGGCACCGGGGAATTCAGCTCCCTCGGTACGTGACAACACGATGTTGCGACGGTTGGGCAGTGCGCCCTTGGGCAGAGACTCGAAGGTTTTGCGTCCCATGATGATGGTGTTTCCGGTGGTCAATGTTTTGAAGCGTTTTAGGTCGTTGGGTAACCAATAGAGCAGTTTGTTCTCGTTGCCAATCGCCCAATTACGAGCGATTGCCACGATGATGGATAGAGTCATTTTCTTTTTTATGTATTATGTTTGTACTTTAGAGTAAACCTTCCGTTATACGGACACTTGCGCCTTGATAGCAGGCCAAGGGTCGTAGCCTTCCAGAGTGAAGTCTTCGTAATCGAAATCAAAGATATCCTTAATCTCCGGATTCAATACCATGCGCGGAAGCGGTTTCGGTTCGCGAGACAACTGCAACTTCACCTGCTCCAAATGATTGAGATACAAGTGTGTGTCTCCTGTGGTATGGATGTATTCTCCCGGTTTCAGTCCCGTCACCTGCGCCACCATGAGGAGCAACAGAGCATACGAAGCTATATTAAACGGAACCCCCAAGAAGGTGTCGGCACTGCGTTGGTAGAGTTGTAGACTCAACTTACCCTCCGCCACGTAGAACTGAAACAGAGTGTGACAAGGCGGCAGCGCCATATAATCCGTCTGTCCCGGATGCCATGCGCACACTATGAGACGTCGACTGTTAGGATTCTCCTTAATCTGTCGAATCACATCCTTAATCTGGTCCACCGCCACTCGGTTGCCATCCTTATCCAGCGTGGTGAAATCGCGCCACTGTTTGCCGTAAACGGGACCCAAGTCGCCGTTTTCGTCCGCCCATTCGTTCCAGATGCGCACGCCGTGTTCTTGAAGATACTTCACATTTGTGTCCCCCTTTAGGAACCAAAGGAGTTCATAGATGATGGATTTGAGATGACACTTCTTGGTGGTAAGCAGTGGGAAACCCTCCTCCAAATTAAAGCGCATCTGGTGTCCGAACACACTTATTGTGCCCGTACCCGTGCGGTCCTCTTTCTTCACCCCCTCGGTCATGATTCGGTTCAGAAGGTCTAGGTATTGTTTCATGTATGGTAATCTATTGTTTTTTAGTTTAGTATTCCTCTTCCTCCGCTTCCGGCGGTGCAATCCTATCCTCTCCTGTACTTTCAACCAAGTTTTTGGGTAGTGCCACCTGTCGACTTATGGCCTCGCGAAACGAGATGATAGTCTCTGAGCGCGATAATCCCAGTGGTTGCAATTTGTCGTGGATGATGCTGAGTAGATGGTGGTTGTTACGAGCGTAAATCTTTATAAACATGTCGTATTCGCCCGTAGTATAGTGGCACTCCACCACCTCGGGTATCTTTTCCAACTCGTGTACCACGTGGTCGAAGTGCTCGGGATCCTTCAAGAAGAGACCGATGAAGGCGCACGTTTCATAGCCTATCTTCTCCGGTTCCAAGATAAATTCCGACCCCTTGATTATGCCCATGTTGGTGAGCTTCTGTATGCGTTGATGAATCGCCGCTCCCGACACGTTGCAAGCTCTTGCTACCTCTAGGAATGCTATGCGTGCATTGCCGGCTATCATCGTTAATATCTTTTCGTCTAGTGCATCTATTTGTTGTGCCATAACAATTTCTTTTTGAATACGGCTGCAAAGTTATAAATAATAAGTTGAACAAACAACAGTGTACCGTTTAAAATAACAAAAAAAGGAGTGTCACACACCACATGTGACACTCCTCCTTGTTTAAATATCGTCTTCTCCTATTCGCGCTTTGCAGCAGAATAGTTGATTTTGAGTG
>CAYSOK010000012.1:0-20717 GCA_964432645.1 uncultured Bacteroidaceae bacterium
AACCACGAGAGAGCCACCCACAGTGTAGGGACGTTTCGTGGAACGTCCTCAAAAAACCGGTTCGTGACACATGACGCATGGTTTATGTTTCGTGGATGTGAAACTTGAGTAACATATAAATCAGATACTTAGGTAAAATAAAAGCTGCGCAAGATTTTTCACCTGCGCAGCTTTTTATTTTTATAGGTTTCTTTTACTGTGCCTTGCGGAGAGAGAAACGAGAAAGTTGTTCGTCCTCATTTGCAACACAAGAGATAACAAAGGAGTAAACATTGTTCTGCTCATCGGATGCCTCAATCAAGGAAGCATCACCGGAAATACTGAATACAATACCCTCGGCACGACGTTCCTTCTTTATCTTAAGTTCACCCGTCTGGAAACCTTGAAGATTGCGATACACATGCACTTGGTCAATATAGTTGGCTGCATCCACGTCTGAAATGCCGCCCAAAAGAGCAGCCTCAACAGCATCACTGTTCATGATGGCTCTCAATACGCGATTGATGGTGCTACGCAACTGCGTGCGCTCATCCTCCGTAACCTGCTGGTCAGCAGCCTTCTTCTTGGCATCATAACACTCCTCAACATGTTCACCGTCCGGATGATTCTCCAGGTACTGTTCGTACACCTCCACCGTATTGGTCTTCGTAGCATAGTCCCACTCCAAGGAATCTATCTTATGTGTTATCTCCTTGCGATGAGGAGTCTCGGGGTACTGAATAAGATAGTCCTCAAACTGTGCCTTACTACCATACTGACACAAACGGCTCCAAGTCTCATTCTCCTTATTGAGCGCATCCAAACGCTCCTTCACCTCGTCTATGTGAATACTCTTCGGATATTTATCGATGAAATCCTCATAGCTTAAGGGGTCCACACATCCGTCAAGCATTTGGTAAGCCATCTCTTCCTGCTTCTCCTCACTATTGCTTGTAAGGTAACAGTATCCTCCTATAGCAGCCAACAGAATTACAATAACCACACAGACGATGGTCCAAGCAGTCATATCCTTCTTCTTACCATCGGAAGGATTGGGGTTCTCGGGTGCGGGAGCAGACTCTTGCGAGTGGTTTACTCCTACTCCGTTCCCTGCCGTATGAGGTACACTAGGTTCCTCGGCCTCTGTTTGCGAAGAGGAAGCAGGCAAAACATCGGCAATTCTAACACCGCAATGCGGACAAACGGGAGCTTTATCACTCACGGTACCACCGCACTCCGGACATTTAATCAATGACATAATATTACGTTTAAAGGTTTATTTCAATAGTTCGGAAAGAATGGCATCCAGTTTCTCTCCATAGAGATTACTAGCTACTATCTGTCCGTTGGGATCCAACAAAATAGTACAGGGGATTCCGGTTACGGCATACTGCTTGGCGGCTTCACTCTCCCATCCCTTGAGGTCGCTTATGTGGTGCCATGTCAAACCGAGATCTTTCACGGCCTTAACCCATGCTTCTTTCTTGGTATCAAAGGAGATACCGAGAACGTCAAATCCCTTTTCATGATATTTCTCATAAGCACGCTTTACATTCGGCAACTCTCGACGGCAAGGTCCACACCAACTAGCCCAGAAGTCTACAAGCAGGTATCCATTTCCTACATACTCGGAGATGCGATGCATAACACCTTCCGTATCCGCCATGGCAAGGTCAATATATCTCTTGCCGACTCCACGCTTCTCCATTCCTGCCAACTTACGAGCTACGTTCTTATATATACGGGTCGTTTCATAAGTCTTGTTCTTATCCAACACACCCTGCATTTCTTCGGTGGTGAGGTCGTCGCCTATGTAATAGGCCATAAGCAAACCCACAAGATTGCTGCTATTGTCGTAGAATCCCTGCTTGTAGATGCCATCCTCAGAGTCATAAAGAGCCTTTATCTCGGCTGTATCGGCAGCCGTCAATCCGGTTTCTTTGCCCGTCTCTATACGTGCTTGAATCTGCTTATCAACCTCTGCAAGCTTCCGGTTTATGACTGCCAAACGCATGTTATCGGCAGAACCCTTTACGACAACACCGTCTACAATCTCAACAGGAGTAGCATCCAGAAAGAAAGAGACATTCGCTACGGAACGGTCTTTAGAACCCAACACACACAGCGTTCCCGGTTCGCCGTTAGAGGAACCGCTCAACACGGCCTTTCCCTTTTTCACTACGGCACTATCGGTCTCCGAAGGCGCAACACGAAGCATAAGAGTCTTGCCTTCGGCAGCCTTATTGGTTACGGTTACCTGATAGTTTATCAGCGCCTTTGCACCTGCTGTTCCCATCAACAAGAGGGATACCAGTATCAAATTCTTCTTAATATTCATATGTATATGTATTTTATATTCTAACGTTTATATCCACTATTTATTGTGTCCGTTGTGTTAATTCACAACGGTTATTCTCGCCAACTGCAACAACATGGTCTTGCTGCCGGCTCGTGCAAACTCTATAACCGCCTTATAGGCACCCCCATCGTTAAGAATCTCCTTCACCACTCCTCGTCCAAAACGATCGTGCTCCACAGTGTTTCCCACGGATATGTGCAAGACATCCCCACTGCTACGTCGGACGGTGGCTGTGGTGAGAATCTCAGATGAAGTATCCCTCTTGCGAACGGCACGAAGCGTAGGAGGAACAAGGGGACGCTCCGGTGTATTCCGAACGGGAGTGGAGGGACGAGGTCTTGCGGAAGTAGGTTCATCGAAATCTCGTGCGGTCACCTTGTTTATACACGACACATCCAACTCGCGCAGAAATCTGCTGGGACGACAGGCGTTATAGTCGCCAAAAAGGAAACGCTGACGAGTGAAGGAAAGACTACACTCCTTTTCAGCACGTGTTATAGCTACGTAGAAGAGTCGCCGTTCCTCTTCTATGGCACGGAGAGACTCTTGTGCTCGATAGGAAGGGAAGAGTTCTTCCTCTATACCGACGATAAAGACGTAACCGAACTCCAGCCCCTTGGCGGAGTGAACGGTCATCATGGTCACTTTATTGAGATCCGTCTCGTCGTCTTGAACATCGGTCAAGAGCGATACCTCCTGAAGATAATCGGAAAGACGAGCGGAAGCATCCGCTGCCATACGGTTGGCAACAAAAGCGCCCATGGCATTAAGGAGTTCTTGAATATTCTCACGACGTGCTTCGTTCTCGGGTACTGCATCGCCCTTATATTCATCCTGTAATCCACTCTCCTTGAGAATAATGCATGCCACATCGTAAGCATTTTCTTCCTGTGCCAACGCACGAAAACGCTCTATCATTGTGTAGAACGGGGTAATCTTGCGAACGAGTGTGTTCTTCACCTCGTAGTCCGCCGGATTGCTCAACACCTGCCATACGGAACATCCGTGGCGGAAAGCGGTCTCCAGGAGACCACGTACGGAGGTATCTCCTATGCCTCGTTTGGGGGTATTAACAGCACGCTTAAAGGCCTCTTCATCGTTGGGATTCACCGCTAGACGGAAATACGCAATCAGGTCTTTTACCTCCATACGCTGATAGAAAGAAAGGCCACCGTAGATACGGTATGGAATATCTCGCTGACGGAAAGTCTCCTCAAAAACACGACTCTGAGAATGTGTTCTATAGAGCACCGCCATCTCGCTGTAAGGCACGCCATCACGGACATGCAGGGTACGGATGCGCTTCATCACATAGAAAGCTTCGTCTTTGTCGTTGGAGGCAGCATAGAGGGACAACGGTTTACCCTCATCGTTATGAGTAAAGACATCCTTGGGAATGCGGTGTTCGTTGTGAGCAATGAGACTGTTAGCCGCTTGTACTATTTTCTTGGTACTACGATAGTTACACTCCAATTTAAACGTTTTGGCAGATTTGTAGCGAGTGGTAAACTTCAAGATATTATCTATCTCCGCCCCGCGAAAGCCATAGATACTCTGAGCATCGTCACCCACCACACAAAGACGTTGTACATTTTGTGTAAGTTGCCAAACGATAGCATGTTGCGCATAATTGGTATCCTGATACTCATCCACCAATACATACTGAAAACGACGTTCGTACTTGGCAGCCACTTCGGGATAAGTATCGAAAAGAATATGCGTATAGAACAACAAGTCATCGAAATCCATTGCATCCGCCAATTTACACCGTTCCTGATACACCTTATATATACGATGCATAGTCTCCGGTTCCACACCATCGGGAAGTTTAATACCGCGAGACATCAAGAACATCTCCGGTGTCACCAACCTATTCTTGGCAGCACTAATACAAGCCGCCACCCCCTCCTTCTTTACCGTCTTTGCATCCAGTTCCATATCACGGATGATTGAAGCCACCAAGCTACGGGAATCCGTGGTGTCATAGATAGTGAATCCGGAGGTGAAGCCCAATTTGTCAGCCTCCGTGCGCAAGATACGTGCAAAGACGGAGTGGAAAGTACCCATCCACAATTGAGAGGCCAACTCCTCTCCCACCATACGAGCGATACGCTCCTTCATCTCGCGCGCCGCCTTATTGGTAAAAGTGAGCGCTAGGATTGCATAAGGAGGCATCCCCTGTTGCAGGAGATACGCTATCTTACAAGTCAAGACCCTCGTCTTACCGGACCCCGCACCCGCCACCACCAGCGACGGGCCCTCGTTGTACATCACAACTTCTCTTTGCTTTTCGTTGAGTTCGAGCAACAAATCGGACATCTTATTTCTTTGATAATTTTATATGATTCAATATTGATGCACAAAAATAGCATATTTATCTTATACAAGCACTATAAACCACGAAATAAATTGCGGTTTGCAAAAAAAGCAGCCATTCATGGTACATGGAACAAAATAAAATCGTACCTTTGCAATTGAAACAATTTCTTTAGATAAACTGAATGGAATTAATTATAGCCACGACGCCCGACTTTTTTGTCGAGGAAGATAAGATAATAACGTCACTGTTTGATGAGGGACTCGATATGCTTCATCTCAGAAAGCCCGTATCGGAACCTATCTACGCAGAGAGGTTGCTTACCTTATTGCCGTCCACATACCACAAGCAAATTGTGGTACACGACCACTTCTATCTCAAGGAGGAGTTCGGACTCAAAGGCATACAGCTCAACAAGCGCAATCCGGAACCTCCGGCGGGATACAAAGGATACATAAGCCGCTCCTGTCACTCCATGGAGGAATTGGCACAATATAAGAAAACAGTAGACAATGTGATACTGAGCCCGGTGTACGACAGCATCTCCAAATGGGGACGAAAGTCGGCATTCACCCACGAAGAACTCACCGAAGCCGCTCGCAGAGGATGGATAGACAAGCAGGTGTTTGCACAAGGGGGCGTATCACTAGAGCACATTCACGAACTGGAGTCATACGGCTTCGGAGGCGTTGTTATTCTGGGAGATATATGGAATAGGTTCAAGGTTCACTCGAACATAGATTTCAAGGAACTGATATCCTATTTCAAGAAATTGAGAAAGGAGATTAAATAAAATCACAACTAATTATATTCACACACAATGAGCAATAATTCGTATATGGTATTTTCCGGAACCAAGACAAGATACTTGGCGGAAAAAATCTGTGCAGAACTGAACATCCCCATGGGTAACTTGGTGATTAACCACTTTGCCGATGGAGAATTTGCCGTGTCATACGAGGAGTCTATCCGCGGTAAGAACGTGTATCTGGTACAGAGCACATTCCCGAATTCCGACAATCTGATGGAACTGTTGCTGATGATTGATGCAGCAAAAAGAGCGAGTGCAAGAAGTATTTGTGCCGTGGTTCCCTATTTTGGTTGGGCACGACAGGACAGAAAGGACAAACCACGTGTATCCATCGGTGCTAAGCTGGTGGCAGACATGCTGAGTGTTGCCGGCATCGACAGACTGATTACTATGGATTTGCATGCCGACCAGGAACAGGGATTCTTCGATGTCCCCGTAGATCACTTGTATGCATCTAGTGTGATGCTTCCTTACTTGCAGACCCTGCAGTTGGAAAACTTGTGTATCTGCGCACCGGATGTAGGCGCCTCCAAGCGTGCCAGCACGTACAGCAAGTATCTCAAGTGCCCGTTGGTATTGTGCAACAAGACACGCGCTAAAGCAAACGAGGTGGCTTTCATGCAGATTATCGGTGACGTTAAGGACATGAACGTGGTATTGGTGGACGACATGGTGGATACAGCCGGCACCATTACGAAGGCAGCCGACCTGATTATGAAGAATGGAGCACGCAGCGTACGCGCAGTAGCTTCTCACTGCATCATGAGCGGTCCGGCTAGCGAACGTGTGCAAGAATCAGCGCTTAAGGAGATAGTGTTTACCGATTCTATTCCGTACACCAATCGCTGCAACAAGGTGAAGCAAATCTCCGTTGCGGGCATTTTTGCTTCCGCCATCCGTTGCGTAGAGGAAAACCGTTCTATTTCAGGCGAATACTTGATTTAACTCCAAAGAACGATAAAAGATAGGGAATCGGGGAGTCATACGGGCTCCCCGATTTTTTTTGACGTTTTACAAAAAAAAGAACATTTTTTGATGGTTATATCAGTACAAAATGCTATATTTGCATCGTGGAAAGTCTTCTAAACATAATAAGAGAGCTTCTTGAGGCGCAGGATTACGCTCAGGTACCGGGCTTAGGCAGGTTTTACTATCAAGAAGTTACAGCGCGACGGAGTAAGAAACAAAACACCATTACTCCCCCGTGCCGCATGTTGGTGTTCAACGATGAATCGAGCAAGAACAACCAGCAGTTTATAGAGCACTTTGCAGCGCAGGAGCATTGTAATCTGTTCAATGCGGCCACCGAAGTGAGCAGTTTGGTGAATCATATAAAGCAGACACTGAAAACGCGAGGAACCTACTACATGGATTGTGTAGGAACGCTTATTGCTGGAAACAACAAGACCTATTTCCAACCGGATATAACGCATGTCTTCTCGGAGAACATGTATGGATTGGAGGTTCTCACAATGGAGCCGTTGGCTACGCGTAACAGTTCTCTACCGAAGGTACACCGTGCAGCTCCGGCTCACGGAGAACAGGTTACGGAAGAGAGTAAACACAACTGGATCATCCATCTGAATAAGAAGAAGGTAGGATATACCTTGGGGGCTGTAGCTACACTATTGATTCTAGTATGTCTGTCACTCCCGTTTACTGAGAAGTATCATATAGGATTTGCATCGTTGCACAATCTATTCTGCTCTACGGTAGTGGATACATTCAACGAGAATAGCAAACGAAATGCAGACACCACGCTTTCTTACGAGCAAGCGGTGCAACCGATTGAGGTTGTACCTACGGAAGATAGCATAACAATGCCAATAGAAACACCTAAAGCTATCATCTCGGAAGAGGAACTTATAGAGAAACATAATTCACTGGTTGACAATGGAAAACTTCCAGAGACTGAAACAAAAGCTTCAACAGAGACTGCGGGTAAAAAGACGGAGACTACGGAAGTTCCCGTAAGCAAGAAGGCGGAAACCACGGAAGTGGCTGCGACCAAGAAAGTGGAAACTGCGGAAACGAAAAAGGAAGTTAACGCGGAAACGAAGAAACCAACCGTAACGGAAACGAAGAAACCTGCTGAAGCAGAGGTCACTTCCGGTCACTACACCATAGTGTTGGCAAGTGCCGTAACGGAGAAGAATGCCGATGAATTTATAGAACGCCTCAAAAAAAACGGCTACAAAGAAGCTAAGAAATACAAGAAAGGCTCCATGCTGCGAGTGATTTACTCCGGTTTTGCCAGTGAAGGAGAAGCACGTACTCAACTCAAGAAGTTGCGTAGCTACGAAGCTTTTGAGCAAGCATGGATATACGAAATGAAATAATTGAACTATTTTTACTTACATACATATTATGAAGAGAGTTAGATGTCCCAAATGCGATAACCACATTACTTTTGATGAGACCAAATACGAGCCCGGACAGTCTTTGGTGTTTGAGTGCGAAGTGTGCCACAAACAATTTGGCATACGTATTGGTGTCTCAAAATTACAACAAACACGCAAGGACGAAAAGAAATATGGACTTGAAGAGGAAGAACAGAAGGAAGCTCTAGGCAGTGTTCTTGTGGTAGAGAATGTTTTCCACTACAAGCAGATTATTCCACTCTATGAAGGTGATAACGTGTTTGGACGCTATGTAAAAGGAACAGCCATCAATGCTCCCATTGAAACCGTAGACCCCAGCGTAGACACACGTCACTGCGTCATCACGGTACGCAAAAACAAACAGGGTGCATACAGATTCATACTACGCGATGACAATAGTACCACCGGAACCTTTTATATGAGTGAACTACTCGGTCCCAAAGAGACGGTAAATATGGAGGACGGAGGCATCATAACCATAGGAGCCACCACCATGATTTTCCGAGAGAAGAAGGAGGAAGAAGAGGAATAATACAATAACGGTGGACATATGAATAAAATCACAGTCCACCGTCTTTTGACAAAAAGCATTCATAACAAAATTTGCTTACTTGAGAGCGAATACCGGCTCCTTCTCATCGCCGGAGACATTCAACTTCTCCTCACGAAGCAACCAGCCAATACCAAGGTAGAGATCCTTGTCGCATTTTACCTTAGCAGCCTTCTTCAGGTCTTTCACGTTCAGTTCACCTTTCTCGTTGAGCGCGGTCCAAATCTGACCTGCTACAACACCTGCTTTTTCAAACATAGTACTTTTAATTTATAATTAGAAATATGCTCCACTGACTATGGAGTGGTTAAAAAACCGATGCAAAAGTACGAAATTTTCTATATTTTACAGTATTTTTTAGGAAAATAATGAATTTATTTGATTTTTATCAATTAAAAAGCCGTTTTTTGCAGTATTTTGAGTAACTTCGCACACAAATAATAGAAAAGAAACGAATATGAAGACACATTTTACCCTCTCTGCTGTGGCCGTTCTAACACTCTTATTGTGTGGTTGTCAGGAGAGCATAGACGAACGCATAGCACGCGAGGCTAAGGACTATACACAGCGTAACTGTCCCAACCGTATGGGGGACAATATTATCGTTGACAGTATGACGTATGATGCACAAACGCGCACCATCACCTATCACTATACTTTTGGCGAAAAGGTTGACACAGCACTTGTGAATGAGAACCGCGAGGAAATAACATCAACTCTGAACAAGAATGTAAAAGAAGACCTAACAACGAAGTTCTATAAGGAGAACGATATAAACTTCCGTTACCTCTACAGGACTTCCGACGGTAGGGATACTGTGCTAAACATTTTCTTCACTCCGGAAGATTACAAGTAACTAAAGTTTCGGATTTGTGTAAGAAATCCGGTATACGAATAAAGGGATTCAATCGTTTATTTGTTCGATTGAATCCCTTTTCATTTTACTCTATGAATAAAGCATTAAGCCTCGGCTGCAGCCTTTTCGCGAGCCAACTGCTCAATGGCACGGCACAACTGATCGGGACATGAGGTCGGCTTGTTGCCACAGCGAATGCCGTTCAAGCGCTCAATCACCTCGTCCATCTTACGACCGATAACCAACTTGCTAATACCTTGAAGATTACCATTGCAACCGCCAAAGAATCTTACATTTGTGATAACACCTTGCTCCTCCTCAACCAGGATCTCGGAGCTACAAGTGCCCACCGTCTTATATGCTGTCTTCATTACTCAGCTACCTCCTCAGGCTTCATGTTGGTATATACGTTCTGTACGTCGTCGAACTCCTCCAAACGTTCAACCATCTTGTCGATAACCTCACGCTGTTCCGGAGTGACATCCTTCATGTCGTTCGGAATGTAAGTAAACTCACCACCGACATCCTCGAAGCCGCCTTCCTCCAGATACTTCTGGATGGCGCCATAGCTCTTCGGATCTCCATAGATAGTGATGGTACCCTCTTCTTCGTTCTCATCGTACTCATCATCGACTCCAAAATCAATCAAGTCGAGAATCAGCTCTTCCATATCCATACCATCCTTCTTCTTAAAGGTGAAGACACAACGGTGGTCGAAGAGGAAAGCCAAAGAACCGGTGGTACCCATATTGCCACCGAACTTATTGAATATAGAACGTACATCGGCTACGGTACGAGTGGTGTTATCGGTTAGTGTGTCAACGAACACAGCCACACCGTGAGGACCGTATCCCTCGTAAGTCATACCCTTGTAATCGCTCTGATCCTTACCCATAGCGTTCTTAATAGCGCGCTCGATGTTGTCCTTTGGCATGTTCTCACGCTTACAAGTAGCGATGATAGAACGCAGTGCCGGATTGTTCTCCGGTTCCGGACCTGCTGCCTTTACTGCGATTGCGATTTGTTTGCCCAGACGGGTAAAGGTCTTAGCCATGTGTCCCCATCTCTTGAGCTTGGTAGCTTTACGATATTCAAATGCTCTTCCCATTGGATTATATATGATTTTTATTAATAATTCGTTTGTCTGTTTATCTCAATTTTGCGCCTAACTTGTCTTGCAAGCCTTTAACGATTGCTGCCATAATTTTCTCTATCTGCTTATCGTTAAGAGTCTTATTCTCATCTTGTAAGATAAAGTTTACGGCATAGCTCTTCTTACCTGCTTCCAGGTTCTTGCCTTCGTACACATCGAAGAGTTTCACCTCTTTCAGCAACTTCTTTTCGCAAGAATAGGCTATTTTCTCTATCTCCACAAAATCGATGTTCTTGTCGAGCAAAAGAGCGAGGTCACGACTTACTGCGGGGAACTTGCTCAATTCCGTGTATGTCACCTTATTGTTCTTGATAGCCTTCATCAAGAGTTTCCAATTGATGTCAGCATAGTAAACGTCATCTTCTATATCGAAGTTCTTAAGAATCTTCTTCTTCACCGGTCCGAAGGCTGCAATTACCTTTCCTCCACGATTGCGAATCTCCACGCTCTTGGAGAAGATATCGCTCTGTCCATCAGCGAATACTGTAGCTCCCAAGTTTAGACCAACACGTCTAAAGATGTTCAAAAGATACCCCTTCAATTCGTAGATAGAACTATCCTCATCGGCATGTGCCCAAGAACCGGAAACGCGTTTACCGGTAAGCCATAAGCCTAAGTGATACTCCTCGCTGTATGCATCAAGAACATGCTTGATAACCTCCGGATCTCTACTGCTGCTTACGCCCGGAATAATCTCCGGACACTTCTTCTCCTTATGGAAGAAGTAAACGTTGCCAAACTCAAAGAAGGACAAATCACCGTTCTTACGTTTTGCATTGCGAGAGATGCTCTCCAAACCGCCAAACAAAAGAGTTTGACGCATGGCGTTCAAGTCACTGCTCAGCGGATTTAGCAATTTTACCAAGTTCTCAGCGGGGTATGAATTCAATTCATCGTAGTAAGCGCCACGCTGCAAAGAGTTATTCAATATCTCATGAAAACCGCAACCCACCAACTGCTCACCTACCAGGTTCTGCAACTTATGACTGCTGTCTGCATCTCCCTTCACACTCAAGCTACTCTTCAGTGTTGTAGGAATCTCCACATTGTTATATCCATATATTCGAAGGATATCCTCCACTACATCACACGGACGTTGAACGTCCACGCGATATGCAGGTACTATTAAATCAAGACCTTCGGAATCTTCCTTCTCTATCTTCATCTCTAAGGCAGAGACAATTGTCTTTACCATATCAGCGGGTATCTCCTTACCTATCAGACTATTTACATAGTTATACTTAATGTTTACCTTGAAGTCTTCAATCGGCTGTGGGTAAACATCTTTTATCTCCATAGACACCTTACCACCTGCCAATTCTTTGCACAAAATAGCAGCCTGTTTCAGTGCGTAAATAGTTCCGTTCGGATCAATACCACGTTCGAAACGGAAGCTAGCATCGGTACTCAAGCCATGGCGACGTGCACTCTTACGAATCCAAGTAGGATTGAAGTAAGCGCTCTCCAAAAGAACATCCTTCGTAGTCTCATACGTACCGGAGCCCTTACCACCAAACACACCGGCGATGCACATAGGCTCCTCCACATTACAGATAGCCAAATCCTTATCACTCAACTTATGCTCTACCCCATCAAGAGTAACAAACGGAGTTCCCTCCGGCAGTGTCTTCACTACCACCTTCTTACCCTTAATCATATCTGCATCGAAGCAATGGAGTGGCTGACCGTAAGCGAACATGATATAATTGGTTATATCCACTATGTTATTAATAGGACGCAAACCAATGATGCGCAACTTGTTCTGCAGCCATTCAGGGCTCTCCTTCACCTCACAACCGGTAATGGATACGGCAGCATAACGAGGACATGCTTCCTGATTTACCACCTCTACATCAATCTCCATATCGTGATTGTCCACGGCAAAACCGTCACAAGAAGGACGATGAATGGAAGTTTCCTTGCCGTTGCGTACCAACCAAGCATACAAATCGCGAGCCACACCGTAGTGAGAACAAGCATCCGCACGGTTGGGAGTGATATCTACCTCTATCAAGTAATCACTCTTTAAGTTATAATACTCGGCAGCGGGAGTTCCCGGAACAGTTTCAGCAGGCAACACGATGATACCGGAATGATCTGTACCCACGCCTATCTCATCTTCGGCACAAATCATGCCGTTGCTCTCCAGTCCGCGCAACTTGGATTTTTTTATGGTGAAACACTCATCACCATCATACAGTTTAGTTCCGATGGTAGCCACCATAACTTTTTGTCCTGCAGCCACATTAGCTGCACCACAAACAATCTGTACAGGGTCTCCGGAGCCTACGTTCACGGTACATACATGCATGTGATCAGAGTTGGGATGCGGTTCACAAGTGAGCACCTCACCCACAACTATGCCGGCAAGACCGCCCTTAACACTCTGCACCTCTTCTACGCTACCCACTTCGAGTCCCTCGGACGTGAGTGCGTCGGCTACTTCTTGAGCAGTCAAATCAAAGTCGACGTACTCCTTCAGCCAATTATAAGATATATTCATGTTATATTTGTTTATTTTTTATTCTACTATGAATGAATGCGCAAAAGTACACATTTTTTGCCAAATAACCAAGAGATTCCGTTAGAAAGGTACATCTCCGCCGGTAGCAGCGCCGAATGGCACATCATTAACAGGGGGGATATCCGATACATCAAAGGTATCTATGCTGTTCATGCGCGAGGACTGCGCACCCCTCTGAACACCATTCTCGGAGGGTGGTGGGACGAAATCACCTTCCGACATATCCAAGAAGCGTGCATACTCATTGCGGAACCGCATACGGACGGTACCTACAGCACCGTTACGATGCTTGGCTATAATAAATTCGGCTACGCCGTGCATGTCATGACCGTGTTCGTCTTCGAATATCTTATAATACTCCGGACGATGAATAAAACACACCATATCGGCATCCTGCTCGATGGCTCCGGATTCACGCAAGTCGCTCAGTTGCGGTCGTTTACCATCAATTCCTTCACGCGATTCAACGCCACGATTCAACTGACTCAATGCAATGATTGGAATGTTCAACTCCTTGGCCAATCCTTTCAGAGATCGAGAAATGGTACTCACTTCTTCTTGTCGACTACCAAACGCCATTCCACTTGCATTCATCAACTGAAGGTAATCAATAAGAATCAATCGAACGCCCTTCTCGCGCACCAATCTTCGTGCTTTGGTGCGCAATTCGAACACAGAGAGAGAAGGTGTATCGTCTACATAGAGCGGTTTTCCACGCATTTTGGAAGCTCCCAAATCGAAGTTTTTCCATTCTTCATCATCCAATCGTCCGCTCTTGAGTTTCTCACCTTTTATTTCGCACACATTGACCAGCAAACGGTTCACCAACTGCACGTTACTCATTTCCAAAGAAAACATAGCTACCGGTTCTTGATTGTCTATTGCAATCTTACGCGCCATGGAGAGGACAAACGCTGTCTTACCCATGGCAGGACGAGCAGCGATAATCACCAAGTCGCTGTTTTGCCATCCGTTAGTCACCTTATCAATTCCCTCGAAACCACTAGACAGACCACTCAAACCATCCTTACGCGCTGCAGCCTTGTGGAGCATATCATACGCCTCATCCAACACCGGATCTATCTGTGTATAGTCCTTCTTCATATTTTGCTGAGAGATGGTAAATAGTTTACCCTCAGCCTCTTGCATGAGTTCATCTATATCAATGGTTTCATCAAAAGCCGATGTCTGAATGGTTCCCGTAAAAGCAATCAACTCACGTGCCAAATGTTTCTGAGCAATGATGCGTGCGTGGTACTCCACATGAGCGGAAGAGGCTATCTTGTTATTAATGGTAGTAATATAAACCAGTCCACCCGCCTCCTCGAGTTTTCCCATGCGGCGAAGTTCTTCTATGATGGTTAGGACATCCACCGGACGCTGATTGAAGTTCAGTGTACGCACCGCCTCAAATATAGCAGCATTCTTAGGATCGTAAAAACTCTCCGGTTTCAAGATTTCGCTCACGATAGAGTAAGCATCCTTATCTATCATAAGAGCTCCGATTACAGCTTCTTCAAACTCCAAAGCTTGGGGCTGTATATGTCCGTAGGTATCCATACTTGGGGCCTGCGGAGTTTTTCTTCTTGTAGTGTTTCTGGCAACTGGCATACTTGTTCTTTTCTTATACGGGATGCAAAATTACAAAATCCGGAACAAAAATTCGAAGAAATACGAAAGAAAAACAGCTACGATAAAACAAAAGCGAAAAAAAAGATGTAATTTTGGGCTCCGAAAACAATACATTATATTATATGATTACATATCCGAATGCAAAAATAAACTTGGGACTCAATGTAGTTGAGGATCGTCCCGATGGCTATCACAACTTGGAAACGGTGTTCTACCCTATCCCGTTGTGCGACACACTTGAGGTGACACTTCAGGACGAAGCGACACGCATGCGCACGGGCGGTCATCTTCTTTTCCGTCAGGATGGCATGGAGCTCAACGATGAGGGACAATTGGAGAAAAACCTTGTGGTTCGAGTTCTGCGCAAGGTACAAGAGAGATTCGGCGTGACTGATGCACTGAACATATACCTTAAAAAGATGATTCCTTCGGGTGCCGGATTGGGCGGTGGTTCTGCGGATGCATCTTTTATGTTGAAAATGTTGGTAGAGATGTTTCATTTGCCGCTCTCCACACAAGAGATGATTGAGTTTATGACACCCATAGGGGCGGATTGTCCGTTCTTCATTTTAAATCGTCCGGTTTACGCTCGCGGAATCGGTGAGATTATGACAGAGATTCCTCTTTCACTAAAGGAATATCATTTGGTATTGGTAAAGCCAAGTGACCATATCTCCACGGCGGAGGCTTTTGCCCACATCGTGTCGCACTACCCGGAGGACCGAGTGAAGGATGTCATTCGTCGACCTGTCAAAAAATGGAAAGGCAGATTGGTCAACGATTTCGAAGCTTCCATCTTTCCACAGCACCCTACCATAGTAGGAATAAAGGAGAATCTCTACCGTCTAGGGGCGGATTATGTTACTATGACCGGGAGCGGCAGTAGCGTGATTGGACTCTTTAAAACGCCTTGTTTGGAGGCAAAAGAGATGTCCAAAACGCATTTTTACTACGAAAATCAACTTTTTTGATATTTTTTTTGCAAAACATTTGGTGGTTTCGAAAAAATGCTCTACCTTTGCAACCGCAAACGAGAAACAAGCGTCCTTAGCTCAGTTGGTAGAGCAATTGACTCTTAATCAATGGGTCCAGGGTTCGAACCCCTGAGGGCGTACAAAAGAAGGAATCAAGAAATTGATTCCTTCTTTTTTTGTTCTTAGAAAAAAGAAACGAAAGCTCCCGGATTTCTACGTGTGAGTTCTCAAGTTCGGATTTGTGTAAACAGCCACAAAACGTCCCTACTGGGTGTATACTCGCTCGTGGCTGTTTACACAAATCCGAAACTTGAGTTGTTATTTTCTTCCCAACTTCCAAGAATTCTCACCACTCTTTAAAAGGAGAGAATCACTATAAAGAAGTTGCAAATTAAAGAAACGCACCGCATCCGGATTCTTCTTCTTCTCCTCATCCGTAGTAAAAAGGACCAACTTTCCCCTACGGATATTCCATGAATCATACTCCTTATGTTCACCGTAACCCATCTTCACTTCGTGATTCGAGCCAATCACAAAAGCACAATCAGAGCCATCGTTGCGATAACCCTCCCAAGAACCCTTCAAATCGTTCAAATTTACCACCACCTCAGCCGTCTGTTCCTCATCGGAATCGCTATCGGGACGCAGCCACACGTAAACGCTATCACCCACTTCAAGTCCGCCATACACGCGATCGGAATCACGCGCCTCTACCAGACTAATATACAAAGTATCCTTTCCCGATACCAACTCCAAGGCGTTCATGGACGTTCCATCTCCACACACACCCACCCGCTCAGTGGAATCCATCACAGCAAGAGTGTCGGGCTCCTCCGACTCCTCCTCCGCCTGCTCACTCGTGGCATTCTTACAACTCCCCATCAGCAAACAAGCCGCGGTAGCAAGAACCCCTACATACGTTTTTGTTTTCATTGCATTATTCTTTTATTTTTTAAATTCTACTTCTCTTTCTCCTGCGCCTTAGCCTCATTCCAGAGAGCATCCATCTCACCCAATGTCATATCTTTGAGCTGCTTACCGGCAGCAAGAGTTCTTTCTTCCACATAATTAAATCGGCGAATAAACTTACGATTGGTATACTCCAACGCATTATCCGGGTTCAGATGATAAAGACGAGAAGCGTTGATAAGACTAAACAACAAGTCCCCCAACTCCCCTTCCGCCTGTCGACGTGCGGCACTCTTCTCTGCATCGGTAGCTCCCTCAGGCAACTGCTGAAGACGACGCAATTCAACCTCATACTCACCAATCTCCTCACGAACCTTATTCCACACATCTTCACGTTTCTCCCAATCGAAGCCCACATTACGCGCCTTATCCTGCAAGCGATAAGCCTTAATCAGGCTCGGCAACGCCTCGGGCACACCGCTCAACACGCGTTTGTTACCATCCTTCTCTTTCAATTTTATCTGCTCCCAATTAGCCACCACATCGCTCGCCGTCTTGGCACCGCTAAAAGATGTAGTCCCGGCAGCATCCTCCTGCTCCACGCCATAAGGAAGCGGTCTTGGATTCTCCGCCCCTATCTGAGAAGGATGATACACGTGAGGATGACGAAAGATAAGTTTATCAGACAACTTATTACAAACATCCGCCATATCGAATTGCTCCTTTTCCTCCCCGATTTTGGCATAAAACGCAATATGCAACAACACATCCCCCAATTCCTTACAGATATTAGGTGTATCGTCTTTTATCAGAGCATCGCACAACTCAAACGTCTCCTCAATAGTATTGGGGCGCAATGACTCGTTGGTTTGTTTCTTGTCCCACGGACATTTTTCACGAAGTGCATCCAGCACATCTAGAAAGCGTCCGAAAGCCTTCATTTTTTCCTCTTTGCTATGCATACATTATTTATATATATATGATTTTTGACATGCAAAGTTACACAATTTTTCAATCGGATATAAAATAAATAAGCAAAAACCTGCGCCTAACACGATATTTTTACTAACTTTGCACTGTTTTTGCGGAAAAACGGTGTCAAAAGGCACCTTCCGGAATAAGAACAGAAAGAAAAAGACATAATACAAATGGAATTAGCTAGCAAATACAACCCCGCCGACGTAGAGTCAAAGTGGTATCAATACTGGATTGATAACAAACTTTTCAGTTCAAAACCCGATGGTCGTGAACCATATACCGTGGTCATTCCGCCCCCCAATGTAACAGGAGTGTTACACATGGGACACATGCTGAACAACACCATCCAAGATATCTTGGTGCGCAAAGCACGCTTGGACGGCAAGAATGCATGCTGGGTACCGGGTACCGACCATGCTTCTATCGCAACGGAGGCAAAGGTGGTTAACCGCCTAGCAGAAAAAGGTATTAAGAAACTGGATCTTACACGCGAAGAGTTTTTGAAACACGCGTGGGATTGGACACACGAACATGGTGGCATCATCTTGAAGCAACTGCGCCGATTGGGAGCATCCTGCGACTGGGATAGAACAGCATTCACGATGGATGAAGTACGTTCAGAGTCCGTATTGCGTGTATTTGTAGACCTCTATGACAAAGGTCTGATATATCGCGGTCTGCGCATGGTAAACTGGGATCCGAAAGCCCAGACAGCTCTTTCCAACATTGAGGTAGTGTATCGCGAAGAGAACTCCAAGCTGTACTACCTTAAGTATTATGTAGCAACCCCCGAGTTGGTAAAGCCCACCGGCGAAGAGGGCGAAGTACTACACCAAGACGAAAAGGGTTACTACGCAGTGGTAGCTACCACCCGTCCGGAAACCATCATGGGCGATACAGCCATGTGTATTAACCCCAAAGATCCAAAGAATCAATGGCTGAGAGGATGTCGCGTAATTGTACCTATGGTAAACCGCGAGATTCCCGTAATTGAAGATCGCTATGTAGACATAGAGTTCGGAACAGGCTGTTTGAAGGTAACTCCGGCACACGATGTTAATGACTACAACTTGGGTAAGACACATCAACTGGAGACCATCGACATCTTCAACCCGGACGGAACCATCTCCGAAGCAGCCGGCATGTATATAGGACAAGACCGCATGGAAGTGCGCAAACAGATTGCCATTGACCTGCAGAACGCCGGTTTGATGGAGAAGATTGAAGACTATGTAAATAAGGTGGGATACTCCGAGCGCAACCCGGACACAGCCGTAGAGCCACGTCTCTGCAAACAGTGGTACTTGAGCATGCAGCACTTTGCCGACATCGCCCTGCCACCGGTTTTGGAAGGCAAGATTAAGTTCTACCCGCAGAAATACGTAACCACCTACCGCAATTGGTTGG
This sequence comes from uncultured Bacteroidaceae bacterium, assembly GCA_964432645.1. Lineage (GTDB taxonomy): Bacteria > Bacteroidota > Bacteroidia > Bacteroidales > Bacteroidaceae > CAZUTW01. The sequence goes on from CAYSOK010000012.1 coordinate 18,831, forward strand.
AGAACATAGACGATTGGTGCATCTCCCGTCAACTATGGTGGGGGCATCGCATTCCCGCATATTACTTGCCGAGCGCCGAGGGTGAGGAAGAGCGTTTCGTAGTAGCCATGAACGCAGAGGAAGCACTCGAAAAGGCTCACAAGATAGAAGGCTTCGAACACATCAAGGCAGAAGATTTGCGCCACGATGAAGATGCATTGGACACCTGGTTCTCCTCATGGTTATGGCCGGTAAGTCTGTTCAACGGCATCAACAAGCCGGGCAACGAAGAGATTAACTACTATTACCCCACTGCCGACTTGGTAACAGGTCCGGACATCATCTTCTTCTGGGTGGCTCGTATGATTATGGCAGGCGAGGAATACCTGAAGGATGTACCGTTCCGCAACGTATACTTCACGGGTATCGTACGCGATAATTTGGGTCGCAAGATGAGTAAGCAGTTGGGCAACTCCCCCGACCCCATTCAGTTGATTGAAAAATACGGAGCCGATGGTGTGCGCATGGGTATGTTGTTGGCGGCTCCCGCAGGCAACGACATTCTCTTTGATGAAGGTTTGTGCAAGCAAGGTATGGGTTTCTGTAATAAGATATGGAACGCGTTCCGTTTGGTTCAGGGTTGGCAGACAGCCGATTTGGCACAGCCGGAAGCCTCCAAGATTGCAGTGGAATGGTTTGGAGCCAAGGTAAAGGCTGCATCAGCCGAAATCGAGGATCTCTACTCCAAGTATCGTTTGAACGAGGCATTGATGGCCGTATTCAAGTTGTTCACGGATGAATTCTCCGGTTGGTATCTGGAAATGATTAAGCCGGCATATCAGCAACCCATCGATAAGAAGACATACGATGAGACCCTGCGTTTCTTCGATACGCTTTTGAAACTTATCCATCCGTTCATGCCATTCATCACGGAGGAGTTGTGGCAGCACATCTACGAACGTAAGGAAGGCGCAAGCATCATGTGCGAGACCTACAAGGCAGAAGCGGTAAGTGAGCAGGAGAATGCACTTATGGCAAACATCGAGACGGTAAAATACATCGTAGCAGGTGTGCGTGCGGTGCGTAATCAGAAGAACATTGCACCAAAGGAGGTACTGACTCTGGAGGTCGTTGAAAAATTCCCGTTGGAAGGTTACAACGCTATGCTTCAGAAGATGGCAAACCTTGAGGCAGTAAACGTAGTAGCAGCAAAGTCGGATGGTGCAGCATCCTTCATGGTGGGAACTACCGAGTTTGCGGTTCCACTTAACAATCTCATCGATGTAGAGAGTGAGATAGCCAAGGCAGAAGCAGAATTGAAGCACTTGAGAGGTTTCCTCGTGGGTGTAGAGAAGAAGTTGAGCAATGAGAAATTTGTCAGCAACGCTCCTGCAGCTGTAGTTGAAATGGAGAAAAAGAAGCAAGCAGATGCACTCTCCAAGATTGCCACACTCGAGGAAAGTTTGGCAAAGTTGAAAAAATAAACAACAGAAACAAAGCAGTTGGACAGACCGTCGTCTGCGTCAGTAGGACGTAGGAGGAAAGTCCGAGCAACACAGGGTATCCCCCTACCTAATGAGTAGTTGTCCGCGAGGGTGAATACGTGTAGAAGAAAAGAACCGCCGGGGCTTGCCTCGGTAAGGGTGAGAAGGTGAGGTAAGAGCTCACCGGTCGTATGGTGACATGCGAGCCGTACACATGGGGAGTTGAAAGTTCGCGTATACCGGTGCTTGAGGGTCACCCGCCCGATGCCGGAGGGTAGAACGATTGAGCTGGGTGGCGACATTCAGCCTAGATAAATGACGGTAACCGTTTACGGTACAGAACTCGGCTTATCGTCCAACTGCATTCCATAAAAAAGATGCGGAGGTCTCTTTCACAAGACCTCCGCATCTTTTTTTTCTCTAT
>CAYSOK010000013.1:0-7188 GCA_964432645.1 uncultured Bacteroidaceae bacterium
CATGACCCACGTGCCGCGTTTTTGAGGACGTTCCACGAAACGTCCCTACACTGTGTATACTCGCTCGTGGATGTTTTCACAGATTAGAAACATGAGGTTTGGAGGAGGACTCTTTTGTTGAAATCAAATAAAGTCCTCCGAATGTCAACATTCCATTCAACATAAGCATCTCGTAGCCAAACTGATATCCGGTATATTCAAACGTCATTCTGTCTATCACATAACACAACACCGGTGCTCCCACGGCAATTGCCGGTACCCACTTGTCCCGCGGCATTCTCTTGGTGAACAGACCAAACATGAACATGCCCAAGAGCGGGCCGTAGGTGTAGGACGCGATGGTGTAAATGGCGTCGATTACACTCTTGTTATTCAACTCCCGTATCACCCAAATGATAAGGACAAACAACACCGAGAGCACAAAGTGTACTCGTTTACGCCTCCTCCCCGACTCTGTTTTCACCCCTAAGATGTCGACACAAAAACTCGTCGTAAGGGCGGTGAGGGCGGAATCGGCACTCGAAAAAGCGGCTGCAATAATACCTATACTGAAGAGTATCAATACAAAAAGTCCCAATCGTCCTTCGGCGGCAAAGAACGGGAGTAATTCATCGCCGGCGGTGGGGAGCTGTAGTCCTTGCTGTTGTCCGTAGGTGAGAAGCAGGATGCCGAGGGTGAGGAAAAGGAGATTGACGGGGATGAAGGAGAAACCGTAGGTGTACATGTTGCGACGAGCTTCCCGAAGGTTGCGACAGGAGAGGTTCTTCTGCATCATGTCTTGGTCGAGTCCGGTCATGACGATGGTGATGAAGATGCCGCTGAAGAACTGCTTGAAGAAGTTCTGCTTGGACTGCCAATCGTCGAACACAAAGATGCGGTCGTGACCGCTATGGTGTACCACGGCGGGGAGGTCGCTCCAACCGATGTCCATGCGGTTCATCACTTCGTAGAAGATGAGTACCAGGGCGGCAAGCATGCAGAAGGTTTGCAGGGAGTCGGTCCAGACGATAGTCTTGATGCCGCTACGATAGGTGTAGAGCCAGATGAGCAGTACGGTGACGGAGATGGTCACGAGAAAGGGAACATGCAGGTTGTCAAACACATATCGTTGTAGTATCATGCAGACAAGGTAGAGACGCACGGCGGCACCTATCATCTTGGAAAGGAGGAAAAAGGAGGCGCCGGTCTTATAGGATACCGTTCCGAAGCGTTCTCCGAGATAACCGTAGATGGAGGTGAGGTTCAGACGGTAGTAGAGAGGCAAGAGGATGTGGGCTATGACCAGATAGCCAAAGAAGAAACCGATGCAGGTTTGCATGTAGGTGAGGTCGATGACTTGCGGCATGCCGGGGACGGAGACGAAGGTGACACCGGAGAGGGAGGCACCAATCATGCCAAAGGCTACAACGTACCAGGGGGATTGACGGTTGCCGCGAAAAAAGGTGTCGTTGTCTTGGTTCTTGCCGGTTTTCTTGGCTATCCACAGCAGGATGGCAAAGTAGATGATAACTGTTAGGAGAATTATTTTGCCCATTTTTGTTCGTAGTGTATTAAAAAACGGTGCAAAGGTAGTGTTTTTTTACTTTATAGGTCACCTTATTAACTATTTTATTGTATATTTGCAGAGAAATTGCATAACAAGACACACAAAAGTAAAAAGATAATGAAACAAACAACAATCATAGCGGGCTTAATGAGTATTTGTGGTTTGTGCCATGCGCAGGGGGATGGGAAGATTCATCTTCTGAATCAATTGGACTTGGCGGTTACGGCGGGAACCACGGGTATCGGTCTGGAGCTTTCCACGCCGGTGGGTGACTATGTGCGGGTACGTGCAGGGTACGACTTCATGCCGCGTTTCCAAAAGACGATGACGTTTAATGTGCAGATGGCGGACAACGAATATTCGCGTCAACTGTACGAATCCGATCGGGAGGAGTATGACCAATATATGCAGGAGCGTTTCGACCGCATCTCGGGTAAACTGAACGACCTTATGGGGTTGGAGGTGGACAACAGCATAGATATGCTGGGCAAGCCTACCATGAATCACTTCAAATTGTTGGTGGATGTGTATCCGTTCTACAACAAGCATTGGCATGTGACGGGTGGTTTCTACTACAGTCCGTCTGCTACGATTGCGGAGGCGCTGAACTCTGCGCACGATGCTACGGCTCCTGTGGGGGTGGGCATTTACAACAAGTTGATTGATAAGTTGAATGCTTCTATGGAATACGATTCGGATTGGGATGAGTATGGTTTCACCTATGGCGGTACGCAGATTTGGGTATCGGGCGATGATGAGAGCAACAAGACGATGTATAGCTTGTGTTCGGCGGCGTATAACAAGGAGTATATGGGTGTGAACATGGGTGTTAAGGAGGATGGTACGCCTTACACGTTGTTCCCTGCCGAGGACAATACGTTGAGTGCGAAGATGAAGACGAATCGTTTCAAACCGTATATCGGTTTCGGATACGAGGGTTTGCTCACGAAGAAGGAGCCGGGTTGGCGCATTGGCTTTGATTGTGGTGTGCTGTTTTGGGGTGGAAAGCCAAGTGTTATTACGCACGATGGCACGGATTTGACGCGCGAGGTGAAAGATTTGCGTGGACAGGTGAAGGATTATGTGAACATAGCTAAGGCGTTTGTGGTGTATCCGGCGATTAGTTTGCGTATTTCCAAAACGTTGTATTCGAAATAATGACATAAAGATATAAAGAGAGCCATCCACAGTGGATGGCTCTCTTTATATCGTATCACTCTATTGAACTTCGAATTTCTTTCCGTTTTGTATGTAGATACCCTTCGTGAGTTGGGTGGCATCGGTCGTACCGGTGTTGATACCGTCTATGGTATAAATGGTGGCCGAACTCTTCTTCTCGGATGCCGATACCGACTCTATCGCATCCTTTAGGTCGATGGTGATGTTGGCATTGGACGCGGAGGGTACGTTGAGGTATCCCGTATTCATGGGGATGTAATCAATATCCGAGGTGACAAAGCCCAATGAACCGTCGGGCAGAGTGCCCAACATACGCATGGTGTTCTTGTCGTAAGCCACGCGGTTGATGTGCTTGGTGCCCTTCTTGATATTGAAATAAACACCCGTCAACTTATTGTTTTCCAACGAGGTTCCCGTGACCGACTGCAACTCCAGGCGGTTGTCGGAGGGATTGTTGGAGGAACACTCTATCACTACCGGAGTGGCCGGCGGAATGGTGCCCGTTATTTCTTTTAGATTGCATCCCTCTCTGTCGGTATAAGATACATAATAAGCATGCATGCCGACGGAGGCTAGCTTATAGGAGTAACTTGCGTAGTAGAGTGCATAGTACTTGTCCCCTACTTGTACCGTAGGTTGCACGCCTACATAATTGGTTCCGGTGGAGGTGATGGGGGTGATGTACCAGTCGCGTGTGGAACTGTCGTTGGTCATCACACGTCCCTCGTCGTCGGAGAAGTCGGTGTCGTCGAGATAGACGGTGTAACCACTGTCTGTCTGATAAGCTCTCCACACGGTGGGAGTGGCACTATTGCCCTTAAAACGGATGTAATAACCGATGATTCCGTGCATGTCGGCGCCCTGCGCCAGTACGTTGTACTGTCCACTACCCACCGGATTGATGTACACTACCGTTGCGGCATCGGCTACGGGAACGACATTGGCAGAGACTGTGATGAGGGCTGCCAGGTCGGGGGTGGTGGTTTGCATGTTCAACTCTCCCTTGTTGTCTATCACCTTCATGTAGCGTTTTGTCACCTTGTTCTGTATGCGGTAGAAACCGGCGGTTAGTGTTTGGGCGGCTACCGAAGCGGAAAGGGTGAGGAACATTCCGGCTGTGAGAAAGTATTTTGCTGTTTTTTTTGTCATTTGTACCAAAATATCTTATTCAGAAAAAATCCGACTTGCACCCCTATCGATCATGGAAATAGGAGGATACAAGTCGGATTATAGTGTTCACTGTGCCGTATTATTCTGCGATGCAGATAGCAACACGGTTCTTAGCATTCTCTGAGTAAGGCTGCTCGGAATCGCCCTTTGAAGAGGAAACGATGCGGCTCTTAGAGATGCCGTACTGGTTAACGAGTGCGTTAACGACAGTGTTGGCACGGTTGTTAGCCAAACGGTTGTTGATAGCGGTGCTACCGGTACCCTTGTCTGCATAACCGGTTACGGTTACTTTTGCTTCGGGATACTTCTTCAGGTAGTCTGCAATCTCCTTCACCTTGGACTGCTCGGATGCAGGAATCTGTACGCTGCTGATGGTGTAGAAGATGTCGCGACGAAGTACTTCCTTCTTTTCTACTTCCTTCTTAACCTCCTGTACAACGGGAACAGGCTTTTCTACTACCTTCTCTACTACCTTCTCTACAATCTGTGGCTTGCAGCAAGGAATCTCGCGGGTGGTGTAGGTCTTACCGAAGTTGTACTTAACACCTACCAATGCGTTGAAATACCAGTCTGCGTTGCCTGCTCTCTTGGAGTTGTAGTGGTCGTTCAATACGTTTGCATTGACTTCCAGACCTGCGCTCCAGTTGTCGGTGATGCGGAAGTCTACGTTGACACCTGCACGACCTACGAAACGGGTCTTGGTGCCGGTCCATGCGTATGTCACGTTCTCGCTGAGGGAGCCGTTGCCACCGTTAACAGGATAGGTAACATCGGCAACTTCGTTGGCCTGATCGTTCTTGAAGCCGATGTTGGCACCGATACCTCCAAAGATGGATACGTTGACCAGACGAGTGGGGTTGTATCCGCAGAATGCGTTGGAGAGGTTCATGGTTACATCAATCATAGGAGCGATGTAGTTCCAGTGCCACTTCTCGTTGGCGTAATCGGTCTCGATGCCGCCTTTGCTCTTCCATGAGTTAACGGAAAGGCGTGCTCCGAAGAGCTTAGAGAAGTTGTAACCTACACCTATCTGGGCATTGGGTGAAAGCAAGCTTTCGAAGCAGCTCTCGCCAAGGGTGTACTGACCTCCGAACTGAGCCTGAACATACCAGTGTGGGTTGAATACGTACTCAGTTTTAGGAGCCTGGTCCTGGGCGCTTGCTGACAAGCAACCCAGAGCCATTGATGCTGATAATATAAGATTTTTCAGTTTCATCGAATTCAAGATTTAATTATTTAACTCTAATGTAATAACATCTACCGGCTACCTTTCCATTGTAGTCAAGTGCCTGATATGCTATCTTGTAAAGGCCTGCGTCTTCTGCGTGGAATCCTACGCGGATGGCGTCGCCGCTGATTACCTTACCGGTGTTGTAGCCTGCCTTGTTGCCTGCTTCGTAAGCTTCCCAGGTCTTGCTAGAACTGTTGTACTTGTAAACGGCTACATACTTCTTGTATGCCGGAACTACCAACTCTGCACTGTAAGAGGTTGCATAGAGAACTGCTTCTGCCTTGCCCTCGCTGTTGCGGGTGATTACGGAAGGAGCTGCCTGAGATGCACTTACCTGACCGAGTGATGAGCTGTTGCTGTAGAGCAATACGGGCTGCAAGAACTTGTTAGGATTGCTAACCAAGTTCTCGAACTTGGAAATCAAGCTATTGAACTTCTTGATATAGCTGTTGTAAGAAGAGCTTGAAAGCTTCTCTGTAATCTCGGACAAGTAACCGAACTTGTTCTCGATAATCTGGTTGATAGCCTCACGAGAAAGAATAGACTGCAACTGACTAGCCTTGAGTTCTACGGTAACGTTCTTGCTCAATCTGAACTCAGACTTACCGCTACCCTCTACATGGTCGGTCAAGAGAATCTTAATCTGATCGAACGGAATGGATACGTTCGGAGTAATCTTGATGGAGTCAACCTTTGCGGTTGCCTTAATAGCCTCATTGTCTACTACAACCTCTACCTTATCACCGTCTACAATAGTACCGGTAATCTTCGTGTTATCTACATAAACCTCAGTGGTTGTGTAAACGCTGTCAACCTTCACGGTAACATCCGGAGTAACACCGGAGCCGTCTACTTCGAGGTCGAATACCATATCGATAGGCACATCGATAAGGATAACGCCACCGTCACCGAACAAGCTGTTGTACTCCTCGGTAGTGATACCAAGACGAGTATTGCTGGTGGTGATACCAACCTTATTCATAAGAGTCTCGAGGTCAGGAATCTGCGGCAAGTTGAGGTTCAAGGTCTTATTCTGCAAGAAGCCGTAAGAAAGACCCGGAACAGCGGTTGCTGCAATCTTGTAACCGGAGGTGAGAGAGTGAGTCTTCTCGTTGCCATTAGCATCGGTAGTAGTGTAAGTAGTCTTCACTGCGTATGCCGGCAATTCGTTGTTGATACCCTGGAAGATATCGGCTGCTACGGAAGCAACACCCTTCGCTGCGCTCAGGTAAGAACCACCCTTCAGGTTGCTCAATACGCTCTTGGCTGCTGACTTCAACTCGCTAGCGTCGATAGAAATCTTCTCAACGGCTGCGGGGTTGGTGATGGTAGCCTCAGTCTTATAGAGACCGGAATTAGAAGAACGAGAGTAACCAAAGGTCAACAAATCGTCAGAAGAAGACAAGTTGCTCAGGCTGAGACCCGGAGCAGCTTCGCCACGGCTGTTAACCAACTCAACGGTCATGCCGTCGTAGTCAACATCGTTCGGGTTAACGGTGAGGTAGATGCTACCTGCATCCTGTACCAATACTTCGTTGCCCTCTGCACTGAAGGTAGTGCCCGGGAAGGTCAAGCCACTGAAGTAGCTAGCCTCGCTAGCGTTTGCAAAGTAACCCTTCACCTTGGTCGGGAACTCAACGCCGTCAGCAGAAGTAACGGCACCGTAGTGACCTGCCAAAATCAATGAGCTTGCGCCCGGCAAGTTGATAGAACCAACAACCGGATTGGTGGTCTGCTCTACGATGATAGAGGTAACCAACTGATCGAAGTTCTTGTAAAGAAGGTCTACGCGACCGCTCAACAAGTCGTACTTCTCAATCAAGTCGTTGATGCTTGCACGAAGGTTAGCCACGCTATCCTTCATCTCCTCGTTGGCAGCATCGAACTTAGCGTTTACATCGCTGATGGTATAATAGTACTGCAGTGTATCTGCAATGGTCTTAGCCACCAACTCGTCTGCATACTGCAATGCAACATTGTGCAGAGAGTCAGCGATGGTGATAGCCTTAGAAGCCTCAACACTAGCTGCATTAGCCTTGTTCAAAGCCTCCTGGAAATCAGA
>CAYSOK010000013.1:7288-19407 GCA_964432645.1 uncultured Bacteroidaceae bacterium
AAGATTAGCGATTATATTTTGTACTTCTTCCTTTGTAACCAAAGTACCATTTTCACCGCTTAACGCATTGGCCAAATCCTCCAAAGAATTTACACCGGGAAGAGCAAGGCAGTCCGCCAACTTCTCATCAAGTCCGTCAACCGTACCCTTAAGAGCATCGATTGAGTCACTCAATTCCTTCAACTCAGCAGCGCGAGCGTCAAGAGAATCAGCCAAACTTGCTTGAGTCTTTTTCAAATCAGAAAGACTACCCTCCAATGTTTTCACCTGGCTCGCCAGAGCATCATAGAGTGCAGTCTGCCCGTTTACCTGACTTTGCAGGTATGAAATCTCATCCGCTTCGGTGTCTTTGCACGAAACGAAAGTGCTCGCAGAACCCAACAACAGCGTTCCTATGAGCGACAAATTAATAATTTTACTTTTCATCGAGCATAAAATTAATTAGACATCAATAAATATTTCAATTTTAAAGTTATATTCTATTTCACTATAAGCAAGCCGTCAACTAATATCCACGGTTTTCCGTTTTTCATCAACCACTCACTGTCAAGACCCCAAGTACGACAACATAAAGTTAGTCCACCCAAAATCGGGACAAAGGTAATGTATTTTCAGAATACGACAAAACATTTCCTAAAAAAAAAGAAAAATAAGGCGAAAATTATACCTTTTAGCACTTTTTGGCGTTATTTTCTATGTGTAAGCCCACTTAAAAAAGGGCATTTATTAGCTATTTGATTGCAAAATATGGAAATAAGAAGGAAATTAACGATACTCGTTGTATGGTTTCTCACTCTCGGTGTACAAGCCCAAAACAAGGCAACGATTACAGGTAAGATTGTAGACGACGAACACCAACCGGTGGAATTGGCGAGCGTATATATAGAAGGTACTACCATAGGTGTACTGGCAGATATCGGCGGCAAGTACAAGCTACAGGTGGAGAGTAAGGATAGTGTGGTGGTGGTATGCTCCATGATGGGATACAAGACACAGAAGAAGACGCTACGTCGACCCAAGGGGGCGGTCACCCTCAACTTCCATCTGCCTACCAACTACCAAGAGGTGGGCGAGGTGACGGTGAAGGAGGTGCAGCGACGCATGGACGGCATGGAACGTCTGGATCCGGCAAAGACCAAGAATACACCTTCGGTGAGTGGCAACGCCATCGAGGAGATGATACAGATGCAGGCAGGTGTGAGTACACACAACGAGTTGAGCAGCCAGTACAACGTACGTGGCGGTTCCTTCGACGAAAACAGTGTATATATAAACGGTGTAGAAGTTTACCGCCCCTTGCTCATCCGCTCCGGACAACAGGAGGGACTGAGTGTCATCAACAGCGATATGGTGAAGGACGTTAGCTTCTCTGCCGGCGGCTATGGAGCACAATACAGCGACAAGATGTCCAGTGTACTGGATATCACCTACAAACGTCTGCAACCGGGAGAAACGGAAGGAACGGTTTCCGCAAGTTTTCTGGGGGCGAGTGCCTATGTGGGTGTGGGCAAGAAGAAGTTTAGTTGGCTGAACGGTGTGCGCTACAAGAGCAACCGTTTCCTGCTGGGTTCACTCGAGACCAACGGAGAGTATGACCCGAGTTATCTGGATTATCAGACCTACTTCAGTTGGACTCCCAACAAGCGTTGGACCATCGACTTCATCGGCAACATCTCACAAAACAAATACAACTTCACCCCGGAGAACCGCGAGACCAATTTCGGTACGATGAACGATGTCAAGAGCTTCAAAGTGTACTTCGACGGACAGGAAAAGGACCTCTTCCGCACCTTCTTCGGGAGTCTACAGATAAAGCGACAGATAGACGCCAACACACAGTTTACGTTGCTCGGCTCACTGTTCCACACCAAGGAGCAGGAGACGTTTGACATACAAGGACAATACTGGCTGGACGACACCAACACCCAAGACAACCTGGGCATAGGCACCTACCTGCAACACGCCCGCAACTACCTCACCGCCAAGACCGCTACCATCAAGGGCGTGTTTGACAAGAAGATAAAGTCACACACCCTGAAAGCGGGATTGGGATGGAAGTTTGAGAAGATAGACGACAACACCCGCGAATGGGAGATGCGCGACTCCGCCGGCTACAACATGCCGCGCGACCCGGAGAAGTTGCAACTCATCTACAACCTGCGTTCTATAAATAAGGTAAACAGTTCGCGCATGGAGTTGTTTGCCGAGGACACCTACCGCATGCAGACCCAAGCCGGCGTGGTGCGACTGCGCTACGGAGCCCGACTGAGTCACTGGAGTTGGAACAAGGAGTGGTTGCTAAGCCCCCGCTTGTCTGTGGGATGGATACCCGCCGCCAACGAGAACTTCACCTTCCGTTTTGCCACCGGCATCTACTATCAGACCCCCTTCTACAAGGAGATAAAGGACACCGTCACGGTAGACGGCAACACCACGGTGCAACTCAACAAAGACATCAAGAGCCAGAGATCCATCCACTTTGTGCTGGGCGGTGACTATAAGTTCCGCATGGCAGACCGCGTCTTCAAACTCACCGGAGAACTCTACTACAAACACTTGAGCAACCTCATCCCCTACAACGTAGACAACATGCGCATCGTCTACTACGGTGAAAACATCTCCACCGGATACGTCACCGGACTCGACATGAAACTCTACGGAGAGTTCGTCCCCGGCACCGATTCCTGGTTGAGTTTCTCCCTGATGAAAGCACAGCAAAAGATCAACGGCAAGAGCGTGCCACAACCCACCGACCAGAGATTCAACGTATCGCTCTACTTCACCGACTTCTTCCCCGGCACCGAACGCTGGAAGATGACCCTCAAGTTGGCCTACGCCGACGGACTCCCCTTTGGAGCCCCCCACAAAGGACTCGAAGAACACGCCTTCCGCGCCTCCGCCTACAAGCGAGTCGACATCGGCATGAGCTACCGCCTCCTGGACAACGAAAGACACGAATACGCACAAGGATGGAAAAGTCACCTCAAGAATATATGGCTCGGAGTGGACTGCCTCAACCTCCTCGGCACGAACAACGTAAGCTCCTACTACTGGATAACCGACGTGGAAAACCAGCAGTATGCAGTCCCCAATTACCTCACCGGACGCCAGCTCAATGCTAAAATTACCGTTGAGTTTTAAACAAAACACAAAAAAGTAGCGATAAGATTTTCCTATCTGCTACTTTTTTTGTTATTTTGCAGGTTAGGAACAGATATATACATTATTAATATAATAAAGAAATGAAAGTATCACACATTGAACATCTGGGTGTTGCCGTTCCGAGCATCGAAGAGGCACTCCCCTACTTCACCGAAGTTCTCGGTTTGGAGTACTACGCAACCGAGGTTGTAGAAGACCAGAAGGTTAAGACCGCATTCTTGAAGTGTGGCGAGGTTAAGATAGAGTTGTTGGAACCGACTTCACCGGAGAGCACCATCGCCAAGTGGTTGGAGAAGGGCAACAAGGGCGTACACCACGTAGCCTTCTGTGTAGAAGACGGTGTAGCCAATGCACTCGTAGAGTGCGAAGGCAAGGGAATCCGCCTCATCGACAAGGCACCGCGCAAGGGCGCAGAGAACCTGAACATCGCTTTCTTACACCCGAAATCAACCTGCGGTATCCTTACCGAACTTTGCGAGCACTAAGCCGTAGCGCTTCACAGATAAAATTAAGCGGACGCACAAAACGAAAGAATCGTATGTGCGTCCGCTTGTCGTAAGTAATAATATCAGAATAATCCCATAGATATGGGATGCTCGGAAGTAGAGCCTTATTTATAGCGCGAATAGATTACCTGTACGGCAATCTCCTTATCCCGTCCGCGCACCAACTTGGTACTAGCCATCGCCAGAGACGGATTCACGGAGATGAGATTGCTGGAGGAATCGTAATTACGCACCACCGGAATCAACACCACCTTGTTCCAATCCGGATTCTCCTGCTCCCAATTCGCATTGGCAGCCACACCCGCCTGACGCTCCGTATTCATAGCCTTCACTATGGTCGCTATGTTGGTAAAGGTGTAGGTTGAATCATTGGACGATATTGTAGTGTAGATAGCCTCCTCGGTATCCACCGTCTTGTTGTCGGCAAAGAAACTCTCCATCTTGCTCTTGCGAATCATCATCACCGTGTAAGGCAGAGAGAGTTCATAGTCCGTCGTAGCCTCGTTGGCCACACGGTCGAACACCACCTTGACAGAGTTCACCTCATCGTTCACATGCGAACCGCTGTAAATACCCGCCACCGGAAGTTCCACCTCCGTATAGATACCCGCAGGCGTCTTCAGATAGGTACACGTATCGTTCGCTATCAGCGCATTCACCGCAGCCTCATCGTTGTTCACCACATTGACCTGCACCACCTCGGGAGTGGCAGCAAAGCGCAGTGTATTATATAAGGTATCCGCGCGCGTAACCGTTATCTCCATCAACGCCGTAGTGATATACGCCATACAGCCGTCACCACCCTCTATCTTAAAGTAGAAACCCGGGCACACATTCTTGGCGAAGGTGTAGGAATTGGTGAAGTAAGACGGATTCTGCAAGTTCGCATTGTAAATACGCTCCCCATACGCCTTCGGCAACGGTATGTTGATATACTTCATGTAACTCGAAGAGTTCTTGGTATCCTCGTCCACCGTCTGATTATCCAGCGTGTACACCACCGAAGCCAGCGGAGCCGACGGAAGCACACCCCCCGGAAGATACGTCAGCGGATCCAGATTGGTATAGTAATACGTATTACCCTGCATCACATTGGACGCATCCAACTCATAGACACTCACCTTCATGGGAGAAAGAGAATCCCCGTAGAACGTATCGAAATAGAGTCCCAGGCGAGCAGACTTCACCTTCACGCCCGTTGTATCCTCCAACAGAGAGATGACATTGAAGTTATCCTTACAATAATACTGCGTCAGGAACTCAGCCGTCACCGTACTGTTCGTCTCCGGATCCGTCACTCTACCCAAATAGCAAGTAGAAGAACGAGCAATCGTAGCCCCCGCAGGAACCGAATTCGATGTAGCGTAGAGCAACGTATCCGAAATCGTCAACACATCCGACTCCGAAATCATTCCCAACCCCTGTGTTTCATCATCGCAAGACACCCACGCAAGCGCGAGCATCGCCAGATAGAAAATTTTCTTCATTCAAAAAAAGTTTGCATGCAGACGCATCACTCCGCATTCTCTTCCGGTGTAACACCCAAGATTTGATTGTAGAATGCGTCCACTCGTTTGTAATCATTCCCCTCCTCATACGGCAACGTGAGTACGTTCTTTTCCTTTGCGTATGCCATATAAGCCTCAGGTACGGTTGCCTCGGACTGCACCACGCCATCGCTATAGTCTATGGCGAGGTGTACCAAATCGTCGTACATGAACGGTTCGTTATAGCCTTCTATCATATCTTTCGTCAAACTTTTGCACTCCAGCATCTGCGCGAAGTTCTCGCCCACCGGTTTGGTGAGTGTTTCGCCAAAGAGAGAACAAACCACCTTGGTATTCTGGAAACAAGGTTCGTCGTGATACGCCGTCTTGATAAACAGCGGCACAACAGCCCCCACCCAGCCCTGACAGTGAATTATGTCAGGAGTCCAGCGCAACTTCTTCACCGTCTCCAACACGCCACGTGCATAGAAGATGGCACGTTCGCCGTTATCATCATACTCCTCACCCTTTTCGTCGCAAGCCATTTGACGCTTCATAAAATAGTCATCGTTGTCGATGAAATAGACCTGCATGCGAGCCGCCTGAATAGACGCCACCTTAATAATTAGCGGATGGTCGGTATCATCGATTATGATATTCATGCCGGAAAGACGAATTACTTCGTGCAGCTGATTTCTCCGCTCGTTGATAACACCCCACTTGGGCATAAACGAGCGAATTTCACAACCCATTTCCTGAATAGATTGAGGTAAGTTTCTACCGGATTCGGCAAGCGAAGAGCCGGTTACATATGGTACCATCTCCTGTGAGATGAACAGAATTTTTTTTGCCTTCATATTTGAATTGCTAAATAACCGTGCAAAGATACGAAAAAAAGCCGGAAGAACCCGCAAAAAGTGCGGATTAGGTGCTCTTTTTTTCATTTTATTCCATTTTTTCTTCGCTATGTGACAAATAGTTTGTTATTTTGCACCGATTTTCGAAACATAACCGGATAATGAATAATTTCCGAACTAAAGAAATGGTAGTATTAAAAACAATTAAGGAGCTTAAGGCTACTCTTGAGAAGGCTCGTCTAGAAGGCAAAAAGATAGGATTGGTTCCCACGATGGGAGCTTTACACAACGGTCATGCATCTCTCGTAAAAAGATGTGTGGCTGAAAACGGTGTTGCGGTGGTGAGTGTATTCTTGAACCCGACCCAATTCAACGACAAGAGCGATTTGGAGCGCTACCCGCGTACGCTGGAGGCGGATTGCCAATTGCTGGAGAGCATCGGTTGCAGCATAGTGTTTGCGCCGGAGGTTAAAGAGATGTATCCGGAGGAGGATACTCGTGTGTTTAGTTACCCGCCTACGGATAGCGTCATGGAGGGAGCGTTCCGTCCGGGACACTTCAACGGTGTGTGCCAGATTGTGAGCAAACTGTTCTATGCAGTGGAACCGGATCGTGCGTACTTCGGTGAGAAGGATTTTCAGCAGATTGCGGTGATTAAGGCGATGGTGCGTGATTTGAAACTAAACATTGAGATTGTGCCGTGCCCGGTGATTCGCGAGGAGAACGGTTTGGCTATGAGCAGTCGCAACACGTTGCTTACGAGCGAGGAGAAGGCGATTGCCCCCCGCATAGCACAGACCTTGTTTGCGAGTGTGGAGTACGCCAAGACGCATACGGTGGCGGAGACGCACGACTGGGTGGTGGAGACCATCAACGCAACGGACGGTTTGGAGGTGCAGTATTACTCCATCGTGAACGGTGATACACTGGAGGATGTAACAAGTTGGGAGGATTACGGTTTCATTGTGGGCTGTATCACCGTGTATTGCGGCGCTACACCGATTCGCCTCATCGACCACATCAAATACAAAGGTAACGAATAAAACGATATATTGAAGTATGATGATTGAAGTACTGAAATCGAAGCTCCATTGCGTGAAGGTTACAGAGGCAAATCTGAACTACATGGGTAGCATCACCATCGACGAGGATTTGATGGATGCTGCCAATATGATTGCCGGTGAGAAGGTTCAGATTGTGAACAACAACAATGGCGAAAGATTTGAAACCTATATTATTAAAGGAGAGCGCGGCAGCGGTTGCATCTGTCTGAACGGTGCGGCGGCGCGCAAGGTGCAGGTGGGTGACATCTGCATCATCATCTCGTATGCTCTGATGGATTTCGAGGAGGCTAAGACGTTTCAACCTACGGTGGTGTTCCCCGATTCCGACAACAACAATGCATTGGTAAAGTAAAAGAAAACAAGAAATCCCCCGACCTACACCTTGCGATGTAATCGGGGGATTTTGCTTGAGCTATAATCTTTACTATTATTTCTTAGCGGAAACCTTTACCGCTACTTTCTTATCCTCTTTTTTCTCGGCCTTTTTGGCAGCGGGCTTTGCGGCAGCTTTCTTGGGAGCAGCCTTCTTGGCCTTTGGTGCCTTCGGCGCGTTTGGAGCCTTTACCGGAGTTTCCTTCGGAGCCTCTTCTTCGGGTGTCAAGTCCTTCAGACGAGTCTGGAGTTTCTCTATCTCCTTATCCTTCAGCAGCAATTCATCCTCCTGATTCTTAATGGTGGTAAGCAAGGAGTTCAACTCATCGTTGTCCATATCTATCGGATAGAGATTGTTGACACGGTTAATAAAGTCGCCCACAATATTCATATAGTTGGTGAAGGCATCGTAGGGAGAATCATAGATACCGCGATACATACCCACACTGTTCTGCTTGGTGGTCATGAAGCGGAAGTTGTTACTAGCCTGCAGATAGTCCCAGTCCTGTTTGATACGACGGTCGTTGCAGATGCGTACACGGTCTGCCACGCTATACAACTTGTTGAACGCCTCGCGCTGCATGCCGTTACCCAACCAGCAACTGGTGTCGCGCTCCTCGTCTACCCAAGATACAGGATAAGGAACATCCATCACACCCACAGCCGGTACGTTGTCACAAATCTCGGACGGAGTGGAGAAGGTGACGCCACGCTGCTTAGCACACAGCGGAAGTGCCTTCAAGAACTCCAAGATGTTGGATGACAGCGGCTGGAAGATACCCAGAGCACACAACTCCATAAAGATGTTGATGACCGGCTCCTCGGCAGGAGTATTGGCAATCCAGTCCATATAGGTATCGGCAAAGAGCGGATACTCGCTCCAGTTGGAATCGTTGAAACGCAAGCTGATATCATCGCTCAACTTGAAGTCGCGCAACAGCAACTTGAGAGACGGGTTCAAGCTGCAAGAGTAGATGTAGTGCGGACTCTTCCATCCCAGGATGTGCTTGGCACCCTCCACCATCATACCCTTGAAGCCCATATCGGCTACCTGAGCACCTATGTCATCGGAATAGATTAAAGAAGAGTTACGCAACACCGTCGGTGTCTGACCGAACAACTCCTGCATGGTGCGAGAGTGACGCTCCACCTCCTCGCGGAAACTCTCCTCATTGGCCAGAGAAGACAAGCCGTGAGAGTAAGGCTCCGCCAAGAACTCCACCTTGCCCGTAGCCCCCAGTTCCTGCAACTTGGCAATCACCTGCGGAGCATAGTTCTCCAACTCCTCTATGGCACAACCGGAGATAGAGAAAGCCACCTTGAACGGGTTCTCCTCGTCCTGCAACATCTCCAAGAGCGCCTGCAGAGCCGGCATGTAGGAACGCTCGGCTATATCCGTGATGCTACGTTCGTTCTCATAATCATCGTAGTAATAGTGATCCGTACCGATGTCGAAGAAACGGTAACGTCTCAGGTGTACGATCTGGTGTATTTCAAAATACAAACATATTGTTTTCATTGTCTATTATTGTTTTAACGGTTATAATTAGCCAGCGTACGGTCGTACAAGTCACGGATACGCTTTCCTACTTTCTCCCAGGTGATTTGGTCCACCTCAGCCTTGCCTTCGTCCTTCAGATAGGTGTAGAGCGACGGGTAGGTACAGATGGCATACATAGCGTCTGCCAGTGCATGGATATCCCAATAGTCCACCTTGATACACTTATCCAGAATCTCGGCACAACCGGACTGCTTGGATATGATGGTGGGCACACCGCTCTGCATGGCCTCCAACGGAGAGATACCGAAAGGCTCGGAAACCGACGGCATGACGTAGACATCGCTGTCACGGAACACCTCGAACACCTGCTTTCCCTTCATGAATCCCGGGAAATGGAAGCGGTCGGCTATGCCGCGCTGCGCTGCCAGTTCAATCATGGCGTTCATCATATCGCCGCTACCGGCAAAGCAGAAACGGATGTTGCGGGTACGCTGCAACACCATGTTGGCAGCCTCCACAAAATACTCCGGACCCTTCTGCATGGTGATACGCCCCAAGAAGGTAACCACCTTTTCCTTACGCTCCTCCTCGGGTTTACGCTGTGCCACAATCGCCTGAAACTCCGGGTTCAACGGATACACGGCATTGTGCATGGCGAAACACTTCGCCGGATCCTGATGGTAGTGGTTAATCACCGTCTGGCGCGTCAACTCACTAACACACATGATACAATCGGCATGGTCCATACCGTTCTTCTCTATTCCGTAGACGGTAGGGTTCACCTGACCTCTACTACGGTCAAAATCGGTTGCATGTACATGGATTACCAACGGTTTACCGCTCACCATCTTGGCATGAATACCCGCAGGATAAGTCAACCAATCGTGTGCATGGATGATATCGAACTCCTCGGTACGCGCCACCACACCTGCTATAATGGAGTAGTTGTTAATCTCCTCGTGCAGGTTCTTGGGGTAGCCACCGGCAAACTCCATACATCCCAAATCGTTTACATGCATATAATTAAAGTCGGCATAGATGTGATCACGCAGTTTGTAGTAGTAGTCGGGGTTCATAATGTTGCCCACTCTACTGTTCACATAATCCCAATTCACATCACGCCACGCAATAGGCACAGCATTCATTGCCACGATGCGGCACGCCTGTTGCGGTTCATCGCCAAAGGGGTGCGGAAGACAAAGAACCGTCTCTATGTCGCCCTGCGCCTTCAAGCCCTCGGAGATACCAAAATTTGCTGTTGCGAGTCCACCGAATACATGAGGAGGATACTCCCATCCGAACATCAATACTTTCATCTTATTTCCTCCCGTTATTTGGTTTCAAACGTTTCCAACATCTTCACCGTTCTAAGAATCTCCGCCACGTTCATAGCAAAAGAGACGGCACCACGTCCGTGGAACGGCGGATTGCCGTCGAACAGTTCGGGGATGGTACCCAGGGCATGGAAGAACATCTCCTCTTCATAGCCGGTTAGATGACGATCTATAAAACTCAATCTGCTGCGCTTGTAGACTTTGAGCGTTGCCTCAAAGTAGAAGCCGGCGAGCCACGGCCATGCGGTGCCCTGGTGGTAAGCGTAGTCGCGCTGCACCTGGTGTCCCACATACATGGGGTTGTAACCGCCGCTCTTCGGGCTCAACGTACGCAAGCCCTTGGGAGTCAGCAACTCCTTGGTACAGATATCCAGGACATTCTTCTTCTGCTCAAGGGTGAGCGGTGAGTAATCCAGGGAGACTGCAAAAATCATATTGGGGCGCACATCCCACTCCTTGTACTCTCCGTCCACATAATCGTGGAGATAACCGTATTGGTTCAAGAAGGTCTCCACGAAGGATGCCCCCACCTTTTCGGCGAGTTCCGCCATCTGAGCGGCATTCTCCTTCAGAGCACGCATGTTGGCAATCTTCTCCACAAAACGTATGGCATTGTACCACAGAGCATTGATTTCTACGATATACCCCGTTCTCGGAACAATCGGCTTACCGTTCGCCATGGAGTTCATCCAAGTCACCGGTTTCTCCTTGCCATCGGTCCACAACAGACCGTTCTCCTCGAGACGCAGGTTGGGATGTTTGTTATCCATTATATATTTAAGGATGTCGTGCAGTGCCGTACCATACTTCTCCAAGCACTTCGTGAAGGAGACGATGTTGGCATACTGCTGTATGCACCACACAGCCCACAGAAGCACATCGGGATCTTCTATCTCGCGCACCTCCACATCCTGTGGTTTGTCTTGAATCAAGTTTTCCACAGCTTTCAGAGCGGTAGACATATACTCCTCGAACCGCTCCGTTTCACCGATAGGCAACGTCAATCCGGGCATAGCGATAAACATATCACGCGCTCTGCAAGAGAACCACGGATAACCTGCCAACAGATACGTTTCACCATTCTTCTGGTTCATAAACTGATGTGCCGCATTGGTCAGACAGTGCAAGAATCCGTCACGGGAGACATGCACCTCCAATTCCTGTTTGAACGTATCGTTCATTTCTGCCGGTTTCATATCGCGCACGCCGGCACAGAAGACCACGCTCTCCCCCTTCTTTATCTTGAACTCGAAGTATCCGGGTACGTAGAGATCCTCGCTGAAGGCATATCCGCGCTCCTGCTCTTTGGGATACTCGATACCGCGATACCAATCCGGTTCAAAGATAAACTCATTGGGCTTACTCAGCTGCATGAACAAGTCGGGATACCCCTCGTACATACACGTCTTGATACCGTTGTCCACCAAGTGATAATCGCGGTTGAAACGGTTGTTTTCATACGTGTACTCGTCCACACTGCGGAACGCCAGGAACGGACGCAGTCGCAGAGTCGTTTCAGAATGAGCCTCCAACAAAGTGTATCGTATCATGATACGATTCTCAAAATGTTGAAAAACCCTCTCCTTCTTCAACACCACGCCTCCCACTCTGTAAATCGTTGTGGGCACCTTGTCCCACTCAAACTCACGGATGTACTTGTGACCGTTGGGACTATAGTTATCGCCGG
This sequence comes from uncultured Bacteroidaceae bacterium, assembly GCA_964432645.1. GTDB lineage: Bacteria > Bacteroidota > Bacteroidia > Bacteroidales > Bacteroidaceae > CAZUTW01. The sequence goes on from CAYSOK010000013.1 coordinate 19,259, forward strand.
AATACTTGTGGAGTCCCAAGTTGAACTCCGCACCGTGCTGTATGACGGTCTCGTCGAGGGAGGAGAGGAGGACATGATTGCCGCCTCCGAGTTCCTCTACCGGAACCACCAATAAGCCATGGTACTTTCTCGTGTTACAGTCCAAGACT
>CAYSOK010000014.1:0-18604 GCA_964432645.1 uncultured Bacteroidaceae bacterium
TACACTGTGGATGGCTCTCTCGTTGTTGTTTACACAAATCCGAAACTTGAGTACTTAAATTGCGGATTTGTTGACGGAAGCTTGAAATTGTCATTTTTTTAATACAAGAAATATGAGAAAAGTTAGTAGAGAAATGTCTGCCGAATGGGCATACGAAGTGTTTGAGAAGGCACCGTACGTGACGGTGAGTATGGTGACAAAAGATGGAGAGCCCTACGCCGTTCCGCTTTCGTTGGTGCACGGCGATGGGGAACATTTTTATTTTCACTGTGCATTGGAGGGAAAAAAGAACGAGGTATGGGAGGAGCATCCCAAGGTGTGGTTGTCGGCGGTGCGTAAGTGTAAACCGACGGTAGGACCGAAGGATGGAAGTTTTACGTTGGAATACGAATCGGCAATGGCTGCGGGAAAGGTAATACGCGTCACCGAGAACGAGGAGTGTATCTCAGCGATGCGGGCACTCTGCATACGTTTTCTCCCGAATCACATGGACCATTTTGAAGAAGCGATAGACCGAAGCCTCCACCGTACAGCAGTTTATCGCATTGATTTGACAGAGATTCCCACCGGAAAGCGAAAGCAATATGGAGCCAACGGTGAGGAATTGAAATACGGAAAAGAGGCGTAAAAAAGTATCCATCCACGAGAGAGCCACCCACCCATGTAGGGACGTTTCGTGGAACGTCCTCAAAAAGCCGGCTCGTGAATGAAAACCATGAACGAAGAAACACAAATCTTCACCAAAGCAAACAGAGGGGAAAGTCCTAAGAACTTTCCCCTCTATCATACCGGGTCGGGATGACCAGACTCGAACTGGCGACCACACGCCCCCCAGACGTGTACGCTACCAACTGCGCTACATCCCGTCTTTACCGTAACAGCACCCCTTTCAGCGCGCTATTTCCGAAAAGCGATGCAAAATTAGGCATTCTCTTTGACATATCCAAATTTTTATCTAACTTTGTGCACAAAATAGACAAAAAAGATGATAACATACCAAATATACGCCCCAAAACGGCTCAAAACCGCCGTTTCACTGCCCTCCAGCAAGAGCATTTGCAACCGAGCACTCATACTCCATGCACTCGCACACGGTACACAAAAACTCGAAAACCTGTCCGACTGCGACGACACCACCGTGATGATACAGGCACTACAAAACATGCCCGAAACCATCAACATCATGGCAGCAGGAACCGCCATGCGATTCCTCTCCGCATACCTCGCCGTAACCCCCGGAACACACACCATCACCGGAACCGAACGTATGCAACACCGCCCCATCAAAATACTCGTGGACGCCCTGCGAGAACTCGGCGCACAAGTAGAGTACGTCAACCAAGAAGGATTCCCCCCACTATATATAAAAGGAGGAAACTATGAAGGCGGCACACTGGCCCTCCCCGGCAATGTAAGTTCACAATACATATCCGCCCTATTGATGATAGGACCCACCCTGCACCACGGACTCACCCTACAACTCACCGGAGAAATCATCTCCAAGCCCTACATCAACCTCACCCTACACCTCATGCACCAGTTCGGTGCAACCGCCAACTGGACCACCGAACAAGAGATTCACGTGCAACCGGGCGGATACCGCGACATACCCTACTACGTGGAAGGCGACTGGAGCGGCGCCAGCTACTGGTACGAGATGGTGGCACTCTCCCCGGATGCAGAAAGCGAAATCTACATTCCCGGACTCTTCCACGACAGCAAACAAGGAGACGCCGCCATACAGCATCTCTTTGATCAACTGGGCGTAAACACCCGTTTCGAAACACGCAACGGACGCGAAGGAATACTCCTCACCAAACAACCCATCGCCACCCGATGTCTGGAATACAACTTCGTGAACCAACCCGACATGGCACAAACCTTCGTCGTCACCTGCTGCATGCTCGGCATCCCCTTCCACTTCACCGGACTGCAAAGTCTCAAGATAAAGGAAACCGACCGCATAGCCGCCCTACGCTGCGAACTGCAAAAATGGGGCTACACCATCGGCGAAGCCAACGACTCCGAACTCTTCTGGAACGGCGAACGCTGCGCCCCCACCGAAGGAGCCGCCATAGACACCTACGAAGACCACCGCATGGCTCTCGCCTTCGCCCCCGCCGCACTCTGTAGAGAAGACGTACGCATCAACAACCCCGGCGTGGTAACCAAGTCATACCCGGCCTACTGGAACCATCTACAAACCGCCGGATTCACCATAAAAGAACTGTAAGATATGGAAATGGTCATACTAATCCTCGTAGCCCTCATCCTCTTAGGAATGGTCGCCGGCATCGCCGGTTACGCGCGCGCGCAACATTATAAAAGGAAGATAGAGCGCGGCGAAATCGACAGCATGCCCTCCATCACCACCGTACAAAACATGGAGTGCTGCGGACAACACGAGACCTGCGAAAAAGACAGCCTCTTGGCCGCCATCAGCAAACAAATAGAGTATTACGACGACGAAGAACTCGACCGCTTCCGCGGAAAAACCTCCGACGAGTACACCGAAGAAGAGTGCGAAGAATTTCGTGAAATACTCTACAGCATGAAGAGTGAAGAGGTAGCCGGATGGATACGCAGTCTGCAATTGCGCGGCGTGGAACTCCCCACCGACCTAAAAGACGAAGTCATCCTCATCGTGGGCGAACGACGCACCGGACAAGCATCCTAAAAAAAAAACGGGAACAGATGGATTTATTACAATACACATTTTTTCAAAACGCACTCATAGGCAGCCTCTTAGCCTGCATAGCCTGCGGCATCATAGGCACCTACATCGTGACCCGTCGATTGGTCTTCATCAGCGGCGGCATCACCCACGCATCCTTTGGAGGCATCGGACTAGGCGTGTTCTTCGGCATCAACCCCATCCTCTCCGGAGCCCTCTTCGCCATCCTCTCGGCGTGCGGCATACAGTGGTTTAGTCAGCGACGCGATGTACGAGCCGACAGCGCCATCGCCGTCTTCTGGACCTTCGGCATGAGTCTGGGCATCATCTTCTGTTACCTTACCCCCGGAATCGTACCCGACCTCACCTCCTACCTCTTTGGCAACATACTGACCATCACACAGAGCGACTTATGGTTGCTGACGGCCGTTGACATAGCCGCCATCACCCTGGTAGCCTTCTTCTTCCCCACCCTACTGGCAGTGGCATTCGACAAAGAGCACGCCCGGTCACAACGGCTGCCGGTAAACCGTGTGGAGTACGGCATGATGATTGGCATAGCCCTCACCATCATCGCCTGTTTGCGCATGGTAGGCATCGTACTGGTCATCTCACTGCTCACCCTACCGCAGATGACAGCGAATCTCTTCACCTACAAGTACAAGAAGATTATGCTCTGGAGCATCATCATCGGATTTCTCTCCTGCCTGGGAGGACTGTGGTTCTCCTTCCTATACAACATACCGTCGGGAGCCTCCATCATCTTTACCTCGATTATCATCTATGCCCTGTGCAAGGGATACACCTCCCTTCGGCAAAAAATAGTACAATCCCGCATACGCGATGTACAATAAAGCAAACAGTTAACCGTTTCTATATTGATGAACAAGGTGTTGCAACATATAATCCACAAGGCCCTATCCCTTCTACCCGGATGTGTATCGGGAGAAGCCATGAGAAGCATCGGACTATCCGTCGGTGTAACACTCGTGTTGTCGGCTTGTTCCACCTCAAAGAACACATCCACCACCCGTTGGTATCACTCCTTCACGGCACGTTACAACACCTATTACAATGGTAATGAAGCGTATAAGACCGGCGTGCAATCACAAGAAGAGGGACACAAGGACAACTTCACGGAGATGATCCCCTTCCACGTCTTTGCCAACAAGAGTACGGCGGAAATGGGCAAGAGCAACTACGAAACCGCCATCGAAAAGTGCGAGAAGACCATCAAACAACACTCCATCAAGCGCAAACCGGCACGCAAACCGGGCAAGAAGACGGAAAAACAAAAAGCCTTTCTTTCACAAAAAGAATACAACCCCTTCCTAAAAAACGCCTGGTTGCTCATGGCGAAGGCGCAAATGCGCAAAGGCGAATTCAGCGAAGCGGCAGCCAGTTTCTCCTATATCAGTCGATTGTACGCCAACAACCCATCGGTCCTGGCACAATCCCGCGCCTGGTTGGCACAGTGCTACCTGGAGTTGGACTGGCTATACGACGCCGAGGAGGTGCTCCGCAACATGCGTCGCGACTCCCTACCCCCCAACGCCAAGCGCTACTACGAACCAACGCAAGCACTCTACTATCTCAAGTCCAACAACTATCGTGAAGCCATCCCCCACCTGCTCAAAGCCACACGCTACGAACGCAGCAAACGGCAGCGCGGTCGTCTCTATTTCCTCACCGCACAAGTCTATCAGCAGTTGGGCGAAAACCGCAAGGCTTACAAGATGCTCAAGAAATGTCTGCACACCAATCCCCCTTACGAACAGGCCTTTAACGCTCGAGTACTCATGACAGAGGTGATGTCCGGCGGACAAAGCAAACAGATGTTGGGACGACTCAAACGCATGGCAAAGAACCCCAACAACAGTAACTATCTGGACCAAGTGTACTACGCAATGGGCAACATCCACCTGATGCAGAAGGATACCCTCCGTGCCATCTATGCCTACGAAAAGGGCGCCAAGGAGGCTACTCGCAGCGGCGTGGAGAAGGGTGTTTTGTTGTTGCATTTGGGCGATTTGTACTGGACACAAGGGAATTACATCGATGCACAACGCTGTTATCAGGAGTGTATCGGTCTGATTGAAAAAGACCACAAGGACTACAAGGAGACCGCCCGCCGCTCGGAGATACTGGACGAGGTGGTGGTGCCGCTCAAGGAGATTAAATTGCAGGACTCACTGCAGGTGCTCGCCAAACTCCCGGAGAAGGAGCAGTTGGCAACGGTAAACCGTATCATTGAGGAACTTAAGAAAAAGGAAAAGGAGGAGAAGAAGAAGCAACTGGAAACACAAGCGCAACAGCGCATGAACAAGATATCCTCCTCCAACGGACAACAGAACAAGAGTACTCAGCAGAATACCCAGACCGTAAAACGACTGGGCGAAGAGTCTACATCTTTCTATTTCTACACCGCCACCGCCGTCACACAAGGTAAGCAGGAGTTTGAAAAGCGATGGGGCAACCGAAAGGATGAAGACAACTGGCGCCGCATCAACAAGACGGTACTGGCACAAGATAACGAGGAGGAGGAGGAAAATGGCTTAGCACAGGACTCCATCGCCCCCCTTGCACAAGACTCCATCGCCGGCGACTCTACCAAAATGGTAGCACAGAAGGATACCGTAAAGGCGGAAAAGAAGGGGAAAAAGGGCAAGGAGGAGTTAGACCCCTCGCAAGATCCCCACAAACCGGAGTATTATCTGAAGGACATCCCCGTGACCGAAGAACAGATGACCGCATCCAACGAGAAATTGAAGAATGCGCTCTTCCGGGCAGCGGTACTGGAGAAGGAGCGACTGGAGGATTTCGACCTCTCCTACAAGACCTTCCAACGCTTGATGCTCGAATTCCCGGACTTTGACAAGAAGGACGAAGTGTACTACCACCTCTTCTTGCTACACAAGCGATGGGGCGACGAAACCGCCGCCATCGACGACCGCAACCGTGTGGTCAACGATTTTCCGGACAGCAAGTATGCCACCCTCTTGAGCGACCCCGACTACGACCGCAACGCTCGCTACGGCAAGCACTTGGAGGACTCCCTCTACGCCGACACCTACACGCAATACCTGGCAGGCAACTACCCACAGGTGGTACGCAACGCCTCCCTCTCAGGCAAGAGCTATCCCAACGGACAGCACCGCGCCAAGTTCCTCTTCCTGGAAGCCATGAGTAAGTTGGAGTCCAACAACTACAACGGATTCAAGGAAGAACTTAAGTTCCTGGTACAGAACTATCCGCAGAGCGAAGTCAGTGAGATGGCAGGCCTCATCGTAAAGGGTATCGACAGCGGACGCGCCATCCACAGCGGAGCCTACGACGCCTCCGGCATCTGGGGACGCAGAACCGTGGGCGAAGCATCCGATTCCACTCAGCAGATAGCCTACTCCGACGACCGCTGGAGCAACTATCTCTTCATCCTCGCCTATCTGCCCGAGGAGACCAACGAGAAGCAACTTTTGTTCGAGATGGCGCGCTACAACTTCACATCGTTCATGGTGCGCAACTTCGACCTACAGATAGACAACCGCGAAGGTGTACACCTGTTGCAGGTCACCGGATTCCGCAACTACGACGAAGCGCATCTCTATGCGCAACAACTCTTTAGCGATGCCCACATGGCGGAACTACTGAAGCCACTGCACCGCTACATCATCTCCGAAAAGAACGCTTCAATACTGGGAACATCTCTCAGTTACGACGATTATGATAACTTCTACGAACAGCACTTTGCACCGGTAACACTGCCGGAAGGCCTCTATCTGGACGAACCTACCGAGATACGCGAGGTGAACCCCGAAGAGATGGAAGATGTTGAAGAAGAAGATGAAGACCCCGACTATTAACAACTGAATAGATATATAATGAACGGAACACCAAACAACGGCCACTTGCTCTGGGTAGACGACGAAGTGGAGGTACTGAAAGCTCACATCCTTTTTCTGAACAAGAAGGGATATGAGGTAACCACCGTATCCAACGGACAAGATGCGTTGGACAAGTGCAAGGAGTACAATTTCGACCTCATCCTGCTGGACGAAAACATGCCGGGATGGAGCGGACTGGAGACACTGTCGCGCATCAAAGAATACGACCCCAACGTGCCCATTGTGATGGTGACCAAGAGCGAAGAGGAGGATATCATGAATCAGGCCATCGGTTCGAAGATAGCCGATTATCTGATCAAACCGGTCAACCCCAACCAAATACTGCTGACACTCAAGAAACATCTCCACAAACGGGAAATTGTGACCGAAGTGACGCAGACGGGATATCAACAGGACTTCGGACAGATAGGTATGCAAATCAACGACTCCCTCACGGGTGACGACTGGATAGAGGTGTACAAACGTTTGGTGTTCTGGGAACTGGAACTCACAGACACCAATAGCAACATGACAGAGATGCTCAAGATGCAGAAGAGCGAGGCCAACCATGCGTTTGCGAAATTCGTACGCAAGCACTACGAGGACTGGATTGTGGGCAACGAAGAACGACCAATGATGAGTCCGGACATCTTCAAAAAACGCCTCTTCCCGGCACTGGACAAAGGAGAGAAGGTATTCCTATTGGTACTGGACAACTTCCGCTACGACCAGTGGAAGATGCTGAGCACCACCCTCTCCGATCTTTTCAACATAGAGGAGGAACTCTACTACAGCATACTCCCCACCACCACACAGTACGCCCGCAACGCACTCTTCTCCGGTCTTTTTCCCAACCAGATTGTCACCATGTTCCCCGACTTGTGGGTGGACGAAGACGAAGAGGAGGGCAAGAATCTCAACGAAGATCCGCTCATCAAGACACAACTGGATCGTTTTCGTCGCAAAAACACCTATTCTTATAATAAGGTGAACAACTCCGCCGCCGCAGAAAAATTGGTGGAACAGTTCGGCAAGTTGGAGAAGTACGACATCAACGTGGTGGTATTCAACTTCATCGACATCCTCTCCCACGCCCGCACCGAGTCCAAGATGGTGCGCGAATTGGCGAGCAACGAGGCTGCCTACCGCAGTATCACCCACAGTTGGTTCATGCACTCCGGCATCAGCGAACTCATCCGACGCATCGCCGAGACCGATTATAAAATCTTCATCACCACCGACCACGGAAGCATCCGCGTGAACAATCCCGTGAAGGTGATTGGAGACAAGAACGTGAACACCAATCTGCGCTACAAGGTAGGTAAAAACATGTCCTACAAGAGCAAAGATATCATGGAGGTACACAATCCACAACGCGTGATGCTGCCCTCACCCAATCTGAGCAGCAGCTACATCTTTGCCACCGGCGAAGACTTCTTTGCGTACCCCAACAACTATAACTACTACGTATCCTACTACAAGGATACCTTCCAGCACGGCGGCATATCGCTCGAGGAGATGCTGATACCGTTCGTCACACTACAGTCTAAAAAGAATAAACTATAAAACAAGAAATTAGAGTATGGAAATTAAGATTGATTCATTAGAGAAGATTCACGAGGCAGCACGCACATTCATTCAGAACATGGGCGATGCCACCGTCTTTGCCTTCTACGGCAAGATGGGTGCCGGCAAGACTACCTTTACCAAAGCCATCTGCGAGGTACTGGGGGTGGAAGATGTCATCAACTCCCCTACGTTTGCCATTGTGAACGAGTATCGTTCTGCCGAAGCGGAACTTATTTATCACTTTGATTTCTATCGTATCAAAAAGATAGAGGAGGTGTATGACATGGGCTACGAAGACTACCTCTACAGCGGTGCTCTGTGCTTCATAGAGTGGCCGGAATTGGTGGAAGAATTGTTGCCGGAGGGAACGGTAAAGGTGACCATCGAGGAGAAGGAAGATGGGAGCAGAGTAATAACTTTCTAATAGTATAAGGTATATGAAACGGGGTTCGGTGCTTTTGAGTCTCCTTCTGGCGTGTACCATAGGTTTGGCACAGAGTGTCTCCCTATCGGCAGCCCGCGAGAAGGCAAGTCGAGTGATGTTTGAGAAGTTCGGGAAGAACGTTCGCACTCCCCAACGCAAAGCAGCGTCCGCTATCGATGCTCAAGGCTCCGCGACATCCCCCTACTATCTGTTTACGGACGATGCCGACAAGTACTTTGTCATCATCTCCGGAGACGAAGCACTACCCGCACTCCTAGGATATGGCGAGCGCAACGCCTCTGCCCGGCAGAACAGCAGCACCCTCCCCACCTCCCTACAAGACTGGCTGCAACTCTATGAGGAACAGCTAAAAAACCGTAAGGACAAAGAGGAAAACGCCACAACCGACTGTACTCCGGTAGCCCCCCTTCTGCAAGACGATTGGCAAACCTACGCTCCGTTTAACAACGCCTGCCCCTACTATAAATACGATGACGGAACCCTCTCCACCGACCGCTGTCCGGTGGGATGCGTGGCAACAGCTCTATCACAGGTGATGCACTACTATCAGTACCCCACCCAAACCCAAGACACCCTGTACGGCTGGAGCACGGAACACTACAACCTGGAGGACATCCTCCCCGGTGCCCCCATCGACTGGAGCAACATCCGCGACCATTATTACGAAGGAGAATACACAGAGGCAGAAGCCCATGCCGTGGCACAGCTCTCCCTCTACTGTAGCATGTCGGTCTATATGAACTTCGGTCCCTCCTCCTCCGGCGCACACGTTGTCTACATTCCGGAGCAGATAAAACGGGTAATGGGGTATAAGTATGCCCGATACTACGACCGCATGCTATACACACCTTCCGATTGGAACAAATTGTTGCAGAACGAGTTGACCAACGGACGCCCCGTCATCTACGCCGGTTTCAATCTGGCTCGCAGCGGACATGCCTTTGTGGTGGACGGCATAGACGCCGACGGACTCTACCACATCAATTGGGGATACGGCGGCGACTACAACGGCTACTTCAACATAGATGTACTCAACCCCTTCGAATCCGCCTACGACACTACGGAGGAGGGTGTGCTCGAGGGCTTCTACTGCAACCAGGAGATGGTGGTACTCCACCCCGAGGAACAAACAGCAGCCACCGTCGATTCGTTGGCATTCAACATCCATTACATGGCGTTCGACTCCATCGCATTCCTCGCCCCCGCCACCGACAAAGGCTACACCCCGATAGACATCTATCTGACCAACCGTACCAAAAGCCCGCTGACCTACAGCGTGGCACTCCTCAGTTGGGACACGGAAAAGACCGACTCCCTCACCTGGAACGACATCACCACCATAGGCGTTGGCGGCGCCACCTTCCAACCCGGCACACCCACCGCCGTACGCATCTACGCCACCTTCACATCCCCCGGAGACAAGCGCATCGGATTCACCTTTGATTCACAGAACATTCTGAGTCCGGAAGACACCGTAAACGTAATGAGTGGCAAGGAGATAGCTCCACGTTTCGATACCTTCCGCCCCCAAGAGATAACCGACTCCACCGCAACGTTTCTATTACGTATGGAGAACCCATCGGACACCTATTGGAGCGTCCCCCTCATCACCTACGCACTGCAAAGCGACGAGGGAGAACCCGAAATACGCCACTGGGGAATTCCCATTCTGGAACCTCAGGCATCGACCGTCGAAACCATCACCTTCAAGGCACTGAGCCCCAACACTCGGTACACCCTACGGTTGCGCTACCCCTGGGACGTACAACAAGAATACCCCTTCACCACCACCGCAACCGCCATTGAGCGGGTTGAAAGCGATGCCGATACCCCCGCCGTCTACTACGACCTCTCCGGCAGAATTCTGCCCCACGGAGCCCGACATCCACGTGTGGTGATACGCAAACAAGGGAACAAATCAACCAAAAGATACGAAGAATAGAAGATATGGATTATCAAGCAATTATAGACAAATATTACCCCGAAGACAACGAACTCCGACACATCTTCACGGTACACAGCAAGAAGGTGACGGAGAAGTGCTTACGTATCATCGCCGCCCACCCCGAACTCCACATCGATGCAGCGTTTGTCGAAGAGGCAGCCATGTTGCACGACCTCGGCATCTTTCTCACCGATGCCCCCGGCATACACTGCCACGGCACGGAACCCTACCTCTGCCACGGCGTACTGGGCGCCGAACTGCTCCGCAAAGAAGGATACCCCCGCCATGCACGAGTATGCGAACGCCACACCGGTGCCGGACTCACCCTCCAAGAGATAGAGCGACGTCAACTACCCCTCCCCCACAAAGACCTACTGCCGGAGACACTCGAAGAGCAACTCATCTGCTACGCCGATAAGTTTTTCAGTAAGACACACCCCGATGTAGAGAAGTCTGCCGAGAAAGCCCTCCGCAGTCTGGAACCCTTTGGAGAAGCGGGTTGCGAACGCTTCAAAAAGTGGATGGAGCAATTCCGCGAAGCCGAATAATGCTTTTTTGCACAAAAAAGGATATAAAAACGCACTCAAACCATCGTTAATAGCGATATTTTGCGTACTTTTGCATCGCGTAAAGCAAGTACAAATATAGTTGAATTTCGGTTGAAAACAAAGATATATATTTTTTTATCCCTCATCATTGTTTGCTACACGATGATAGGATGTTCCGTGTTGACAGGAAAACAGATAGCGGAACAGGAACGGAAGGGCACTGCCATCGCTACCTCCGAAGCCAAAAGAATGGGACAAGAAACCTTGGCAGAGAAAGCATCTGTTGCCGAGGAGGACTCGCTTGGTGAAACGGTGGAAGACAGTGTAGCTAAGTTGACTCCTATGGTGGACAGTCTGCAAACCGACAGTTTGCGGGCGGATAGTCTATTGAGAGATTCTCTTTTCTTTAAGGATACTTCATGGGAAAACGATTCCACACATCGTCGCAACGATAGCGTAGAGGTCAAGGTGGATACCATCGCCTATTCTACCGGAGCACTGGACTTCCCGGTAAGCTACGAAGCGAAGGACTCCATCACCTATCAAGCAGGCGAGAAACGCGCCAATCTCTATGGCGAAGGCAAAGTGGATTACACCGACCTGAAATTGGCAGCCGACCTCATCACCTTGTCTCTGGACAGCAGTCTGGTACACGCCTGCGGACGACCGGACACAGCGGGTGTTATGCAGGGAGAGCCGGTGTTTGAACAAGGGAGCGACAAGTACGAATCCAAACGCATGAGCTACAACTTCAAGACGAAGAAAGGCTTTATCAGTGAGGTATATACACAACAGAACGATGGTTTCATGACGAGTGAGTCATCCAAGCGTAGCGCTACGGGTGAACTCTATCTGCGCCACGGAAGATATACCACCTGCGACGACAAACATCCACACTTCTACATCGCCATGTCACGTGCCAAGGTGCGTCCGGGTAAGGATGTCTTCTCGGGTCCCGCTTACCTGGTGGTGGAAGATGTGCCGCTGCCTCTCGGTATCCCTTACGCCTTCTTCCCATTCTCCAAGTCCTACTCCTCCGGCTTCATCATGCCCACCTACGGAGATGAAACCAGCCGCGGATTCTATCTGCGTGAGGGAGGTTACTACTTTGCCATCAACGATTACATCGACCTGAAATTATTGGGTGAAATCTACACCAAAGGTTCTTGGGGATTGAGCGCACAGAGCACCTACAACAAGCGATATAAATACTCCGGAAACTTCTACGTGAGTTATCAGAACTCCAAGACGGGCGATGAGAACATGCCGGACTACACCGTGACCAAGAGTTTCAAGATACAGTGGACCCACCGCCAAGACTCCAAGGCAAACCCGGGAACAAGTCTCTCGGCAAGTGTCAACTTTGCATCCTCCAGTTACGAGCAAAACAACCTCACCAGCATGTACAACGCTCAGACACTTACACAGAGCACCCGTACCTCTTCCGTAAGCTACAGCAAGAACTTCTCCGATTTAGGTCTGACGGTATCCACCAACTTCAACCTCTCCCAGAACATGCGAGATACCACCATCTCCGTCACCTTCCCAACCCTCAACATCAGCCTCGCTCGATTCTATCCCTTCAAGCGCAAAAAGTTGAGAGGTACCGAGAAATGGTACGAGAAGATTGCCATGAGCTATACGGGTGCCTTCAGCAACAGCTACAGCGGTAAGGAGTACAACATCATGCACTCCAGCCTGGTAAACGATTGGCGCAACGGTATGCAACACAGCATCCCGGTGAGCGCCTCCTTCTCTATACTGAAGTACATCAACGTGACTCCATCTTTCAATTTCAACGACTACATGTACGCCCAGAAGGTGGAACGTTCGTGGGATGCCGTCCGTCAAAAGGAGGTCTTGGACACCATCAACGGATTCTACAACCTCTATAAATGGAACATGTCGGTGTCCATGAACACCAAATTATACGGTTTCTACGTACCCTGGCGCAAACTCTTCGGAGATAAGATTCAAGCCATTCGCCACGTAGTGACCCCCTCCGTCAGCTTCAGCTATGCACCGGACTTCGGTGCCTCTCGCTACGGTTACTGGAAGAGCTACGTCAAGACCGATGCCGACGGCAATGTATCCACCGTCACCTACTCCCCCTTCTCCGGCGGACTCTACGGCGCCCCCTCTCGCGGCAAGACAGGTTCCATCTCTATGGACCTCTCCAACAACGTGGAGATGAAGATTCGTAGCGACAAGGATAGCACGGGATACAAGAAGATAAGTTTGCTGGACGAATTGGGCGCCAGCCTCTCCTACAACATGGCAGCAGAGACCCGTCCGTGGAGCGACCTCTCCACCCGTTTGCGTATCAAACTCACCAAGAGTTACACCTTCAGCATGTCGGCCGTCTTCGCCACCTATGCATACGAGTTGGACGAAAACGGAAAGCCCTACGTAGGCAATCGCACGGAGTGGAGCTACGGACGATTCGGTCGTTTCCAGGGCACCTCCCAAAACATCTCCTACACCTTCAACAACCAAACCTTCAAGAAGTGGTTTGGCAAAAAGGATAAGAAAGACGACAAGAAGGACTCCGATAAGAAAGACGATTGGGACGATGACGACGATGCCACCGACAGCAACCTCGACCCCGCACTCAAGGACAGCAAGAACTCTGCCGAGAAGAAGGAAAGCGCTATCAACAAAGATGGCTACATGTCCTTCTCCCTCCCCTGGTCGCTCTCCGTATCCTATGGTATCACCATGCGTGAAAACACCTCGGGAACCTTCAATAAGAAGACCATGCGCTACCCCTATTCCTACACCCAGACCCTCAACTTCTCCGGAAACATCCGTCTGAGTGAAGGATGGAACATCAACTTCAGTTCCGGTTACGATTTCGAAGACAAGAAGATATCCATGACCACCGCATCCCTCTCTCGAGACCTACACTGTTTCTCCATGAGTTGTAGCATGGTCATCAGTCCGTACACCTCTTTTAATTTTACCTTCTCCGCCAACGCCTCCGCTCTGGCCGATGTGCTGCGCTGGAAGAAGCAGAGTAGCTACGGAAGCAACGTGGAGTGGTATTAACCCCGACTATAGTAACAAACAATCCTTATAACTAGAACAATTATGAAACTGAAAAAAGAAATTTTAATGCTCGGCATGACAGGACTTTTGGCGTCCTGCTTGAGCAACGACGAAGCAACCTATCGTTATGTAATCTTCTCTGACACACAGACAAGTACACGTTCCCAAGTGATTTATGCCGATCAGACTAAAGATACCTTGATTGTACTGGGAGACAGCAAATGCACCATGACCGGTACCATATATGCAGAAGGCGACAGCACTCTGACACAGGTTTACAACCCCACGTGGATGACCCTTAACAACTACGTCACGCAAACCAGTACGGCAGCGTGGATAGCACAGTTCACTCCCAACACCTCCGGACGAACCCGCTTGTTCCAAGCAACCATCAGCGATGAATCGGGTGAGGGACAAGGAGCTAGCCGTACCTATCAGGTTCCATATTTGAACATCTCCTCTTTCAGTATGTCCTACGGAAAGGTACAGGACGATGTCTATACCCTCAATGTTAGCACCTCCAAAGGTACGCAACAAACGGACAGTTTGATTTTCACCATCTACGACCGGCAGTGGACACTGGAGACGAGCGATGTCAATGCGCTGCAACTCCGTCTCACCAAGGAGGGCGAAGCACAAAGTTCCGTAACCGATGGCCCGGGTACTTATAAGGTGTACTTCGTACTGGGATACAACGCCACCGGCGAGGAGCGCAGCATGACACTGAAACTCTCCACCGACAACGGCGTGGAGAACCGCATCGTCATCAAGCAACCTAAGAACGAATAATCCAAATTACCTAATACAATGAACGGAAAGAACTATAGAAAATGGGCAACCGCACTGGGATGTGCCTTGCTCACCCTCCCGTCGCAAGCGGGAGTCCCCGACTCTGTCTATGTGTACCCGTACCACACGGGCAACAACGGTCAGGGAGGACTGAACATCGCCTGGAGTGCCGACCAAACCAATTGGAAAGCTATCGGCCCGAAACACACCTTCGTTAGCAGCGACTTCGGAGTGTGGGGCGGACAAAAACGCATGTTTCACCCCTACACCGTACGCTTGAGCGACGGCACATGGCGGTCGGTTTGGCAGGTGAATACCAATATCAACCAATTTGCAGTAGCCGAATCCAAGGACTTGGTACACTGGATTCCACAGGACTATCCCTATATGCAGGGCGTCAGCAGTTGCATAGATCCGGTGCTGCAAGTAGATGAGAAGCGCGGAGAATACACCGTGTACTTCCGTTCCGACGGCAAATACTACCGCACGGTATCTACCGATTTCTACCACTTCTCCAACCCGGTGCAAGTGGATGCATCGGCCTATAAAGATGCCACGGTCAACCTCACCATCAATGGAGAAGTGGGCAATGGACAGATTATAAAAGTCCCCTACTCCGTTGCCGAATACCTGGAGATGGCGGTAGCTACGGCACAAGCCAAGAATGCACTGTACGACGAGAAAGCCAAGGACGATGCCACCCGCTTTGCCGGACTTAAGTCCCTCGAAGCCCAAGTCACCGTCTCCGCAAACCACAAGAAGGAGATTAGCGACAAACTCATCGGTATCTTCTTTGAGGATATCAGCTACGCAGCCGACGGTGGACTCTATGCAGAGTTGGTACAGAACCGCGACTTTGAGTACAACAAAAACGACAACGGCGGCTGGAACGCTCTGACCTCCTGGAGCATCAAGGGCGATGGCATGACCATGCGTGTGGAGACGGACGCCCCGATTCACGAGAACAATGCTCACTACGTGGTTCTCGACATCACCACTCCCTCCGCATCGCTCGTCAACGAGGGATTCGACGGTATCGCCGTAAAGAAGGGAGAGAAATACGACTTCTCACTCTTTGCCAAAGCACTCAAAGGAAAAGGCGGTAAATGCACCGTTCAATTGCAAAGCGACGGTAAGGTCATCGGAAGCACATCGCTCACCATCAGCAGTGCATCTGCCTGGAAGAAACTTTCCACTACCCTTACGGCAAGCGAGGACGCAGCCAATGCACAGCTCGTTATCACCCCGCAAGAGAGCGGAAGCCTGGCACTGGATATGATCTCTCTCTTCCCGCAAAAGACCTTCAAGGGACGTAAGAACGGTTTGCGTGCCGACCTAGCTCAACTGTTGGCCGACCTCAAGCCGAAGTTCATCCGCTTCCCGGGAGGTTGCGCCACCCACGGCAACGGCATCGAGAACATCTATCACTGGAACGAAAGTGTAGGCTCTCTCGAGTCACGTAAGCCGTCATTCAACATCTGGCACTACCATCAGACTCGCGGATTGGGCTTCTACGAATATTTCCAATTCTGCGAAGACATCGGTGCAGAACCGCTCCCCGTATTGGCTGCAGGTGTTCCCTGTCAGAACTCCTCCCACGGAGGTCACGGTCAGCAGGGCGGTATCCCCATGGAAGAGATGCCTGCATACATCGAGGAGATTCTCAACCTCATAGAGTGGGCTAACGGCGATGCCAAGACCTCTAAATGGGCAAAGATGCGTGCCGAAGCTGGACATCCCAAACCTTTCAACTTGAAATACATCGGTATCGGCAACGAGGATCTTATCTCCAAGACCTTCGAGGAGCGTTACCTCATGATTGTAAAGGCAGTCAAGGAGAAATATCCGGAGATTACCGTCTGCGGTACCGTAGGTCCGTGGTGCGAGGGTAGCGACTACGAGCAAGGTTGGAAGATTGCCACCGAGAACCACATCGACATGGTAGACGAGCACTACTATCAGACTCCCGGATGGTTCATCTACAACCAAGATTACTACGACCAATACGACCGTAAGGGGCCGAAAGTTTACGTAGGTGAATACGCTGCTCACCTGCCCGGTCGTCCCAACAACATAGAGACCGCCCTGGCAGAAGCCCTGCACATCTGTAATATGGAGCGCAACGGCGATGTTGTATCCATGTCTTCCTACGCTCCTCTTTTTGCCAAGGAGAAGCACACCAATTGGAATCCGGACATGATTTATTTCAACAACACCTCAGCGCGTCCCATGGTGGGTTATTACACGCAGCAGATGCACTCTCTCCACAGTGGCAACGAGTATCTAGACTCCAAGCTGACGGTAAACGAGAGCAAGAAAGGTGTACGTGAACGTATGGCAGTTTCTACGGTGCGTGACAGCAAGAAGGGTGTCACCTATCTCAAGTTGGTAAACATGATGCCATACGAGGTTAGCACCAAGGTTTCTGCCGACGGGCTCATCTCCGGCACCACCACGGCAAAGGCGCTCGTATTAACCGGAAAACCTGAATCCACGGACAGCACTCCTCAAGAGTCTTCCGTAGAAATCGCTCCGGAGTTCACATACGTCATGCCGGCATACAGTTTCACAATCATCACCATTCCGGACAGCCAAAAAACCGGAAAGAAGAAGAAATAAGAAACAAAGTTTCGGATTTGTGTAAACAACTACGAGCGAGCCATCCACAGTGTATTCATCCACGAACGAGCCATCCACAGTGTAGGGACGTTTCGTGGAACGTCCTCAAAAACCCGGCTCGTGGAACATCCCGAATGGTGAAAACGAACCACCCCCAGAAACAGAAAAGCGAGGTTCTTCTCACAACCGTGAGAAAAACCTCGCTTTTTACTTTGTAATCCGCGAAAAAATGCTTACTTTTGCATCATGAAACCATGAAGGCCCCCTAGCTTAGCTGTATAGAGCGTCAGATTCCGGTTCTGAAGGTCGTGGGTTAGAATCCCACGGGGGTCACTTTCATGCTAAATATTCAGCAACTTAGAGACCAACGGAAGCACCGTTTTCTTCAACACTTTATCGTTCAGTTGATGTTCTCCCTCAAAGAGGATGAAATGCTCCTTGCCATAATGTTTTGTAAACTCATCACGATAATTCACGAACTTATCATTGATACCAAAGAGTCCAAACACGCGCTCTTTCTCCGCAGCCGATAAGTCAGAGAACAATTCCTTCTCCACCTCCTTATACTCAGCCACCGTCTGTTTATCCACCTTAAACGTCTCCGCCCCGTCCTCGCGTTTATTGAGGAACTTCTGGTTGCCCAGCATATTTTTAAACACAAGTGTCTTGGACATATGAAACGAAGGGTTCACCAATATACGAGGAATTCCATGCAACAGTTCCGCATAGAATGCCCCCATAGAAGTACCGATAATCAAATCCGGTTGTACAGATTCCACGAGTCCTCTAAGTTGTTCAATCGCCGTTTTGGGCTGCATAGAGACATCCGGTGCCACCACCTTAATATGTTTCTCATACAACACGTTTCGCAGCATCACAACGGTTCCCGAATTACCGGAAGAAGCGAACCCATGAATATAGAGGATTGTTTTCTCCTCCGTTGGTTCTTGTTGATAATAATTATAATCCATATATTTCCTTTATTACGAGATGCAAAGGAACAATTTTTTTTGCACCCAAGCAAGAAAAAGGGAAGAAAACCATCCGATGAAGTATTTTCCAAGTATTCGTTCGTGGATACAAACT
>CAYSOK010000015.1:0-17690 GCA_964432645.1 uncultured Bacteroidaceae bacterium
TTTTCCAAACAAATCCTTTAAAAATGTTCTTTTTCCTTTATTTCTTTGGGTTTTCTGCCGAATCTTCGTCCTTGGGTTTGGGTTCTTTCTTGGCAAGCATTACTATTTTGTAGACGTATTCGGTAATCCATGCTTCGGAGTATCCCAGGGTGCGCTGGTACTGGCAGATGCCTACGCTGTACTTACGGTTGTCGCCGCTTACGTTCTGGGTGAGTATGTTGTGGATGGTCTTCCGGGTGGCTCCGTAGATGGCTTTTTTGAAGATGCCGGGCAGGCGTAGTTTGAGTTGCATCATGTTGCCTACCACCATCATGAGGTCTTGGCTGAATCCTTGGAACATAAGGAGATAGTTTTTGATGTCGTTGACGCTTTTGCAGTTCTTCTTGATGCTGTTGTCTATCTCCTTGAAGAAGTTGTCGTCCAGTTGATACATCTCGGTGAGCAGCTTGCGACATTTGCTGCGTTCGCCTATGCCGAGTTTGTTGTTGACGGTCGGCACTTTGAAGGTTTGTTTGAATACTCGCAAGTCGGGCAGAAAGGCGATGTTGGAGATGCCTAGATTGGCTGCGATGACGGCTTGGTAGTATACGCGAATGAGTGTCATGAAATCTTCCATACCTCCGATTCTGATTTCATTTTCTTCGCTTTTTTTCTTGAATATCTTAGAGAATAGTCCCATTTTTTGCTATTTGTTTTAAAATTCTATCTGCAAAAATAGGAATAATATTCCATATAGCGACTATGAATTGGCATTTTTCCGCGTTTCCGGGGTGTGTTTTCTTCGCTTATGTGCGCTTTTGCGGTGAAACGGCGGTTAAAAAAGCCTTGCGGAGTGTTGCAACGGGTGCACTCCGCAAGGTGTATATGGGGTTATTGAGCGTGTCGCTCTTCTATTACCTTTAATAGATATTGTCCATACTGATTTTTGAGCATGGGCTGTGCGAGTTCGCGCATCTTGTCTTCATCAATCCAGCCTTTGCGGAAGGCGATGCCCTCCAGGCAGGCTACCTTCAGACCTTGGCGCTTTTCAATCACCTCGATGAAGGTGGATGCTTCGCTCAGGGAGTCGTGTGTGCCGGTGTCCAACCAGGCGAATCCGCGTCCCAGGGTCTGTACTTTGAGCTGTTTCTGTTCCAAAAATTCTTGGTTGACGGTGGTGATTTCCAACTCGCCGCGGGCGGACGGCTTGATGTTCTTGGCTACCTCTACCACGCGGTTGGGGTAGAAGTAGAGTCCCACTACCGCGAAGTTGCTCTTGGGGTGCTCGGGCTTCTCCTCGATGCTCAAGCAGTTGCCCTCCTTGTCGAATTCTGCCACACCGTAGCGCTCCGGGTCGTTTACGCGATATCCGAAGATGGTTGCCTTGTTTTCCTCTTCGGCCTGACGAACCGCCTCGTGCAGCATGGCGGAGAAGCCTGCGCCGTGGAAGATGTTGTCTCCCAAAACCAGACAGGCGGCATCGTTCCCGATGAATTTCTCTCCGATGATGAAGGCCTGAGCCAAGCCGTCGGGAGAGGGTTGCTCGGCGTATTCAAAGTGTACTCCGTAATCGCTACCATCGCCCAATAGACGCTTGAATGCGGGGAGATCCGTGGGGGTGGATATGATGAGGATTTCACGTATTCCGGCAAGCATCAATACGGATACCGGATAGTAAATCATCGGTTTATCGAAAATGGGGATAAGTTGTTTGCTGACTCCTTTGGTGATGGGGTAGAGGCGAGTGCCGCTACCACCGGCTAAAACGATTCCTTTCATACTTTATTTATTATAGGATTTATGGAAGAAGGAGAGTTGTCCTCTCCATATATTTATAAACAGGGGCGCTCTGTGCAGATGGAACTGTGTGAAGAGTTGGCAGAGAGTGATTCCCGTTCGGGTCACGATGCCTTGGCCTTCCTTGAACAGAGCACGGTAGGTGTTAAACGCGTACATGCCGCGCCGGGTGACGAGTGTTTCTCCCTGCTGTGCAAGTTTTACGGCTATCCCCGCGAGAATATAGAGCGTTGGGAGTAGGAAAAATAGCAACAAAGAGGAGAGTATGATGTCAATGAAACGCAAGAAAACGGGTCGGAAAAAACTCCCCCAGGCACACGTCATGATGATGCGATTGATGTTGATACGCCCCACCGTCTGCTCCTTGGTGAGAACGCTACCTATTAGATTCTCCATCAGTGTAATGCCCACATATACAACGGAAACGCTTACTAAGAAAATGCGCGAAAGTTGTAACTTGGTGAGTAGGATGAGGAGATAAAACAAAAACAGAAACGTGACGGAGCGTACCAAGGCCTTTTGCGATGGCATGCAAAAACGCACCACGGTACAGAAACAAGCCGTTAAGCAGAGCGTGATGAGTACGGACGTGCTGATGGCGTCTATCTGTACCTTGTTGAGAACAAGACAGATAAACACAATTGCCAAACACGTACAAAAACATTCGAACGCTACGGCTGTTCCTATGATCTTTTTAGGTTGTACTTGTTTCATACATTTACTAAAGTTATCGGATGCAAAAATAGTTATTTTTATCTGTTTAAACACCATTCAAGATAAAAAAAACGCTTTTAACCTAAAAAAATGCGTTATAATGCTTGTATATGTTCGTTTTTTTGTACTTTTGCACGGGAAATTAATTTCGAAACAAAACGATAAAAAGATATGAAGGAAAAAGATGTTAAAAACAGAGTTGAACTTCAGGATGTAGAAGCAGAGGAATCCGGGTTCGATTTTCGAACCCTTTGGGTCTCGTTTGTGCTGCATTGGCAGTGGTTTGTACTCTCTGTGGTGTTGTGCTTAGGCTTGGCATTCTTGTTCTTGCGCTACAAGTCACCCACGTACTCCATGTCGGCAAAGGTGCTGATTAAGGACAGTGAGAAGAGTTCCAAGATGGATTTGTCCGGTCTGGCCGATTTGAGCGCCATGATGGGAGGTAACTCCAGCTTCAGCTCCGGTTTCGATAACGAGTTGTTGGTCATCAGTTCCAACAATATGGCAAGAGAGGTGGTGAAGAATCTTAAGCTCTATGTGACGTATTACGAAAAGGGTCGTCTGGCGAAGCGCGAGATTTACAGCAAAAACTCTCCGGTATTGATTGACCTGGATCGTCTTCATCTGGATACGTTGGCTGCTCCGGTAAAGGTGCAGGTGACTCCCGAGGAGGATGGGTCTTGCAAGATTCTTGTGAATTTCTATAAGGAGGAGACGGAGTATGAATTGGAAAAGACCGTGCGCAATCTTCCGACAAACGTAAGTACGGGCGTGGGTATGATTACCGTGATGCAGAATCCGGAGTATATCCTCAAGTCCAAGGAGAAGCGTCCGATTGTGGCGTATATCAATTCCGTATTGGATGCGTCCGTTCGTTTCTTGGGCGCTCTGACCATCGAGCCGACTTCCAAGGTGACCACCGTGGCGGATATGACTATGGAGGACAACCTGCCGGAGAGAGCTATGGATTATCTGAACGAGTTGGTAAATGTATATAATACGGAGTCAAACAACGACAAGAATGAGGTGGCACAGAAGACGGCTGAATTTATCAACGGTCGTATCGCCGAGGTCAATGTGGAGTTGGGCGCTACCGAGGATCGTCTGAAGTCCTTCAAGCAGTCTTCCGGTTTGTTCGATGTGAACGAGACCGCTAAGGAGGTGCTCTCTTCTACCTCTCAGTTCCAGAAACAGCAGGTGGAGTACGAAACTCAGTTGATGATTATCCAGTCCTTGATGGACTATGTGAATCGTCCCGAGAACGCTCGTTCTTTGATTCCTGCCAATGTGGGCGTGAACGATAACAATGTCAACGAAGTCATCGGCAAGCACAACGAGGCTGTGCTGGAGCGCAACCGTCTGTTGGCTGCTTCTTCCGAATCGGCTCCTACCGTTAAGAATATGACCAGTGTGGTAGACGGTTACGAGCAGAGTATCAAGATTTCTCTTAAGAATGTATATAACTCCATCATGTTGCAGAAGCGTTCTGCCGACCAGCAGTACTCCACTTCTAATAGTAAGTTGTCTCAGGCACCGAGCTACGAGAAGGAGTTGGCCAGCATCGGTCGTCAGCAGGAGGTGAAGTCAGGATTGTACTTGATGCTCTTGCAGAAGCGTGAGGAGAATGCTATTCAGTTGGCAGCTACTGCCGACAAGGCGAAGATGATTGAGGAACCGGTATTTGCTACTCCGGTGGGTCCGAAGAAGGGTATTATCCTCTTGGCGGCACTCGTTTTAGGTATTGCGATTCCTTACGGTATCATCTATCTCTTGAGCTTGCTTCGCTACAAGATTGAAGGTCGCAACGATATTGTTCAGTTGACGGATGTGCCTTGTATCGCCGACATTCCATTGTCTGTGGATTTGGCTTCCGGTAAGCGTTCGGTTGTGGTTCGCGAGAACAAGAACGACCAGATGGAGGAGGCATTCCGCAGCCTGCGTACCAACCTGCAGTTTGTGCTGGAGCCGGGTCAGAATGTTATCTTGATTACCTCTTCCATGTCCGGTGAAGGTAAGTCTTGTGTGTCATCCAACTTGGCCTTCTCTCTCTCTCTGATGGGTAAGAAGGTGTTGCTCTTGGGTGTGGATATACGTAAACCTCAGTTGGCAAAGCTCTTTGACCTGGAGGATAAGAAGAACGGTTTGACCGCTTACTTGGCAGGTGCCAAGGAGGATACTGCGACCTTGGATAGATGTATTCAGTCCTTCTCCGAGAACCTCGATGTGTTGCCGGCAGGTGTTGTTCCGCCCAACCCGAGTGAGCTTCTCTCTAAGGAGAACATGGAGTATGCCATCAACTACTTGAAGAAGAAGTATGACTACGTATTGCTCGATACCGCTCCGGTGGGTTTGGTCAGCGATACCTTGTTGGTGGCTCGCTTTGCAGACTGCTGTATCTATGTATGCCGTGCCGACTTCACTCCGAAGGCTTGCTTCGATGTGGTGAACACGCTGCAAGAAAACAACCAGATGCCGAACATCAATCTGGTACTCAACGGTGTAGATACCTCTTCCAAGAAGTACGGATACTATTACGGCTACGGACGTTATTCATCCTACGGCAAGTATGGACGCTACGGCTCTTACGGTACGTATGGATCTATGTATGGTTACGGTAACGATGATAAAAAATAAATAAGGAGAAAAGAATATGGTTATAGCTGTCGATTTCGATGGAACGATTGTGGAACACGAGTATCCCAAGATAGGACGTGAAATTCCTTTTGCCGTGGAGACACTGAAGTTGTTGGTAAAGGAACACCACAGACTTATATTATGGAGTGTGCGTGAGGGTCAGTTATTGGAGGATGCCGTGGCATGGTGTAAGGAGCGCGGTTTGGAGTTCTACGCCGTGAACCGCGATTATCCGGAGGAAACGACAGACAACAACCAACACTGGAGTCGCAAGTTGAAGGCCGACATGTTCATAGACGACCGCAACATAGGCGGTCTGCCCGACTGGGGCACTATGTACAAGATGATTCGCGAGCACAAAAGCTACGAGCGCGTCATAGAGGACGAGGTCAACGAGCGCATGCAGTCTCTGAATTTGCAGAAGAAAAAGAAACATTGGTGGAATTTTTAAGTCGATAAATATGAAAGGAGTAAAACAGATTATGATGGCGCTTGTGGCTGCGCTGCTTCTTACGGCATGTACCAGCTACAAGTCTGTTCCCTATTTTACGAATAGTGAAGAGGTGAATACGGAGGCTTCTTCCGGTTTGTACGAGAGTAAGATTTGTCCGCAGGATCAGTTGAGCATCTTGGTGTCTTCTTTTACTAGAGATGCCAGTTCTCAGTTCAACCTGATTGTTCCTTCGGAGATGAGTGCGACTTCCGGTCGTTCTTACCTCACGCAGCAGCCTACGGTGCAGACCTATATTGTGTCCAAGGACGGCTACGTGGAGATGCCTATCTTGGGTAAGGTGAAGGTTGCGGGTTTGACTCGTGCCGAGGCGGAGAAGCTGATTTCCGACAGAATCAAGGCTACCGGTCAGTTGACCGAGGACTTCATCGTGACGGTTCGTTTCGTGAACTTTCGCGTGAGCGTTTTGGGCGAGGTGACCACTCCGGGAAGCTACACGGTGACCACAGAAAAGACCTCTATCCTCGATGCTATTGCCCTGGCACACGACCTTACCATCTGGGGTGTGCGTGACAATGTGAAGCTTATCCGCGAGGATCCGGTGACCGGTCAGAAGACGTATCATACACTGAACCTCAACGATGCAAATATCGTAAACTCACCTTACTTCTATTTGCAGCAGAACGATGTGGTGTATGTGACGCCGAATAAGACCAAGGCAAAGAACTCCGATGTGGGTAACTCTACCACCTTGTGGTTCAGTGCCACCAGTATCTTGGTGTCTGTAGCATCCTTGCTGTACAACATCTTGAGATAACACGTTTAGCACATAAAAGTGGACGATATTGTAGAGAGGTCGGTTCTCCGTGTGGGAATCGGCCTCTCTTGTGTTTATGACTCTCCATCCGATGGGAGAGAATAAAAAAAAGATGCACCCTCGTTGAGGATGCATCATCGTAAGCTTTCTGTAATACATGGTAGGAGAACTTCTTCTTTTACTCCTTGAGGATGTTGAGCGGTATTGCTCAACATCTCTTTACATCTCCTAAAAAACAACTAACTTTTACCTAAAAAACAACTAACAACATTCAAAACAAGAATGTAACAATCTTAATACCTAACCTAAAAACATATAATAACCATTCACATGTCCTTTCTACTTTATCCTTATCTTGTTTTGACGATGCAAAGTTACGACCGTTTTGGCAGTTATGCAAGCCTTAGCGGCGAAACCTTGTGAAAAACGGCCTTTTCTTGATATGGGTCAAAAAACGCCTGATCTGTTCCACTTTCGTAGCTCATTGAACACTATCTGCTCCATTTCTTCTATTTTCTGTTTCGTCAGACCGTACGGTTCCACTACTTTTAAATCTTCAAAAAATCCCGTATCCAGGCACTCCTTCAGCACTTCCGGATCTCTCGGAAAAGGGAGTAAATCCTTCACGAAGGATTCCGCTTCATAAAAGTACTCCCCACCCTTCAAGTAGTGTTTTATCGCCAAATCTCTATGCCCCATTATATATGCTATGTGTCCGGCTCTAAAGAATGCCTGATGTGAGGGCTCTTTCATCTCCATCATCTTTGTCGCATATTTCTCGGCATCTTCTTTTCTTCCCAAAAGGAGGAACACCTCGGTGAGGTTGTATATGTAGTCCTCTTCTTCCGGATGGTAGTATATGCCTCTAAACAAAGTCTTCAAACACCTGTCATAGTCTTTTGTCTCGTAGTAGAAGTAGGAGGCTCTGTCCATGACATCCATATCTTCGGGATAGGTCTTTTCCAACATCTCGACGATTTCCTCATCCTCCTTTTTTCTACGCGCTTCTTCCCGGGCGTCTTCGCTCTTGTTTTCCGAGTGATATTTTACCAATCTCACTCCACCTTTTAGACTCTTAGGGTTTAAGGCGAGCAGATTCTTGCAGGTAACCTCCACGAGAGGGTCACTTGTGTCCAGTACATCTAAAAAGATTTCGTGAAGCTCCTCATCTTGCTTCCATGATGCCGTGGTCGCCTTGAGCAGAGGGCGCGTCTCTTTGCAATTCATGACATTGCGGAAGACCTTGCACAAATCCTTTATGTAGTCTGTGTTTCGAAGAATCTTCGATAGGTAAACGGGGTTTCCGTTGTTATGAAAAGGATTCATGTACTGAAGTTCCTTGTTGGGGAACGCCTTGTAGAACTTGAAGAAACGAAAGAGTCCTACGGTGATGTTGTTTATCGCCTGTACATCGAGATTCACGGTGTACGGACATCCCTTTGGCTGTTTCTTTATAAAAGTGTGAACAACAGCATTGGGTGTAACGGCGTTGATGTACTGGTCGATATCGCAAATCATAGCTCCGTTGGAGAACTGTTTGTACACCTCCTGATGATTCAATGTGTAGGGGGTGGCATGTTCTTGAACACTGGGATGCTCGAACGAGAAGGGCAGTAGATAGTTGTTCATCCGTCGTATGTCAAACGTCCAAGTATTCGTGTAGCCCGGGTTGTTCTGGAAATTCATGAACGCCATATACTGTGGGTCGATGCAATACTTTGTGACTTCGTTTATTCTTAGCATCATTTCTTTTGCATCCTCACTATCCGACTGCACCGTATCTTTGAATCCATGGGTTAACGTTGATACTATCCGGCTCACTTCATCGGTCATATCCTCCGTGTGTCTTGCTTGGTGGTATGCCTTAATGAAAAGGTATAGATGGCGCTCTCCTTCGTCCATATAGTGGGTGAGGAGGGCGGACTTCTTCTCCGGGAATAGGTCGAGAAATTCTTTGTGAAGGGTGATGTGGAGGGTGGCTCCTACAAAGGCGTGCAAGCGCAGTTCACGTGGGGCATGCTTGTCCTCGTATACAGAGAACAGGTCTTCCATGTGCTCGATGCTGGGGAAGAAAAACCCTTGCAGCATGAGCCCGTTTATGTAAGAGCATTCTATGAGGTTCTCGTGGGTGAGCTCGGAACTTTTTATATTGAACGTGTGGTGCTCCCAAGGTTTTACGAGAAGTGCTTCCGAGAGGTAGCGGTCGTAGGGGTCGAACTCATCGTGGTCGCGTTCCAAAACGTTGTGCAACTGTGACTGATTGTGAAAAATGGCAAGTCGTTTGAAGCAGTATTCGTGCTTAATCTTGACGAGTAGCAGTGCGAAAGCCTCAAGTGCTTCTTGCTTCTCCTTTGCCTCTTCCGGTGTCAGCTCCGCAGAGGTTGTTAATACGTGGCTGTGTTTTCTTCTTAATGACGCAAATTCTTGTTGTAGGTCGCTTCCCGGCAACCATAGAAATATTTTTTCAAAGGCATAACTAATCTTGCTCTTTACACCGGTTTTGATGTGCCCGAGAACAAAATCGCAGTCCTTGATAAAATCTAGCATCTCCTTTTTTCTCATAGTCTAATATTTTAATAAATGAATGAATAATGTATCTCCTGTGTAGTTCTTCTTGATGGAACCTCTGCGCAGCAACCATTCTACGGCTTGCTGTGTATGTCTCTCGTTCAGAGGCTGTAGCGGTTTTATCAGAGGAAGCGTGGGGAGGGAGTCCGTAAACTCTTGGGATGCATTGAATCTTGAGAGAGACTGTGGAAAACGGCTGTATCCCTGTTTCTCTATCAATTGACATCCCAGTCGGTACACGTCTATAAGTTGTTGCATCTGTTGCTTCTTGGTGGAGTCGTTTACCGCCCGCCATGAAGCCATGAATACGCCTCTCGGAAGTTCCTTGCCGGCAGTACTGTAGAGCGCGGTGTGTCCCTCATACTCAGCATAAGAGGCGAAGGGTTCCGGCAGTACGGCACCGTCTATCTGATTGTTCAGCAGCATGCTCGTTCGCAGAGCGATGTCGTTGATTTGCGGACGGTACATGTCGTCATCGGCAAATCCCAAACTGTCGCCTACTATATAAGTAATGTATTCGTCCGTAGAGTTGCGATTGATGGCCAGAATCTTCTCCTTGAGTCCACTGAGTTTTCGTACACGTTGCAACTTGTTTATCACAAGTTTCCACTCGTTGAAGGTCTCGCCAATCACATACAATCCGCAGTCTCGGTACTGTCTCCACGCAGCGTGAACCACATCGCTCATCGCCACGTCTACCGCTCCGTTTATCAATGCCGTGTCGCAATCCATCTGTGCGGCAAAAGGAACAAGAACAATGTTGAGTTGCAGGGAATCCAAGACACCGGCCTCTTGCGCCGCCATCAGTGGAAAGGCATCCAGTGTGGGGAGGAGGGCAACCTTCAGCCCATGCGAAGCCCGGATAGAGTCCTCGCGTGCAGCTGCTTCTTCTTGTTCTTTTTGTCGGCTATCGTTGCAAGCCCACAAAGCTATCAGAAGTACGGTACAAAGAACCGCATTGAAAAGATTTCTCATTTATATAGTTGATAAAGAGGGCAGTCCCCACATGGGAGGTACTGCCCTCATAATCCTTATTCTATAGGGGAATTATTCGCCTTTGATGGCAGCTACACCCGGAAGAACCTTACCCTCGATAGCCTCGAGCAAAGCACCACCACCGGTAGAGATGTAAGATACCTTGTCTGCCAAACCGAACTTGTTGACACAAGCTACGGAGTCACCACCACCGATGAGTGAGAAAGCACCCTCGGCAGTTGCAGCAGCTACAGCATCGCCGATAGCGCGTGAACCTGCGGTAAAGTTATCGAACTCGAATACACCTGCAGGACCGTTCCACAGAATGGTCTTGGCACCCTTGATAGCCTCAACGAATTTCTGACGAGTCTCGGGACCTGCATCCAGACCTTCCCAACCCTCTGGAATTGCGTTAGACGGACAAATCTTGGTGTTGGCATCGTTAGAGAATGCGTCTGCTACAACAGAGTCGGTACCCAAAACCAGCTCAACGCCGTTCTTCTTAGCCAACTCCTCAACGCCCAGAGCTACATCCAGCTTATCCAACTCTACGATAGAGTTACCGATTTCGCCGCCGTGTGCCTTAGCGAAGGTGTAGGTCATACCACCACAAAGAATCAACTTATCAACCTTACCCAGCAAGTTCTCGATGATACCAATCTTGGAAGATACCTTGGAACCACCCATGATGGCAACGAACGGACGCTTGATGTTGGACAATACGTTGTCTACAGCCTGTACTTCCTTCTCCATCAAGTAACCCAACATCTTGTTGTCAGCATCGAAGTAGTCGGCGATGACAGCGGTAGATGCGTGCTTGCGGTGAGCGGTACCGAAAGCGTCCATGATGTAGCAGTCTGCATAAGAAGCCAATGTCTTGGCAAACTCCTTCTGGCGACCCTTCATCTCCTTCTTAGCCTCATCGTACTCGGGAGTACCCTTCTCTACACCAACAGGCTTACCCTCCTCTTCGGGATAGTAACGAAGGTTCTCGAGCAACAGCACTTCACCCGGCTTCAGAGCAGCGGCAGCATCGGCAGCCTTTGCACAGTCCGGAGCGAACTTCACCTCAGGTACGTTCAGTGCAGCAGCTACTGCATCCTTAATCTGACCCAAAGAAAGTTTCGGGTTTACCTTACCTTTTGGCTTACCCATGTGTGACATGATGATGAGGGCACCACCGTCAGCCAATACTTTCTTCAATGTGGGGAGAGCACCTTTGATACGGGTGTCGTCGGTAATCTTACCGTTCTCGTCCAATGGCACGTTGAAATCAACGCGCACGATTGCCTTCTTGCCGGCAAACTTGTAGTCGTTTATAGTCATTTCTTTTACTTGTTTATTGTTGAATTAAACATTAAATCCTTATACCTTTCTCGTAATATCTCTGCAAATTTAGTCTTTTTGTGGAAAAGGAAGAAATGTTTCCTCCTATTTTTTGTATATGTACGCTATTTTTCTTGACTTTCCTCCTTTTTTGCGGATTTCTTATGCGCTCTTTTGAAGTTTTGGCAAACTTCCTGCAGATAGCATTTGTCGCATTTCGGTGTGCGTGCCAGGCAGGTGTAGCGACCGTGGAGGATGAGCCAGTGGTGGGCTTTGGGGATGATGTCGGAGGGAAAGTAGCGGGTGAGCTCTCTCTCTACGCTGTAGGGGGTGGTGCACTTGGCGGAGACGAGTCCGATGCGGTGGCTGACGCGGAACACGTGGGTGTCGACGGCCATGGTGGCTTTCTTGAAGATGACGGCTTGGATGACGTTGGCGGTCTTGCGTCCCACACCGGGGAGGCGGGTGAGTTGTTCGGTGGTGTCGGGTACTTGACTGTCGAATTCCTTTACCAACATCTGTGCCATGCCGATGAGGTGATGGGTCTTGTTGTGGGGGTAGGATACGCTCTTAATCAATTCATATACATCTTCTTGCGTGGCTTCTCCCAGGGCTTCGGGGGTGGGGTAGGCGGCAAAGAGAGCGGGGGTGACCAGGTTGACGCGTTTGTCGGTGCACTGTGCCGATAGAATAACGGCTATAAGTAGCTGAAACGGAGAGGAATAGTGAAGTTCCGGTTCGGCTACCGGCATCTCTCGTTCAAAGATTTCTATGATGCTTTCGTATAGGTCTTTTTTGCGCATAAGAGGGGTGTTTTTGTGCGATGTTCGCTGTTTATTTGTGCAAACTTACGATAAAATTCCGAGAAATCGGTCGCTTTTATCAAGTTTTTGTGTGTAGTTGGCGGTGTATATCATTTTTTTGTGCTAACTTCGCACTTAATTATGAAGGAAGAACGTTTCTTTTATGCGCCTTCTGCCGGTGAGGATTTCTTGCGGGGCGGAAGTGGTGAGTTGCCTCAAGAGGAGGCGGTTCATGTGGTGAGAGTATTGCGTATGCAAATGGGTGACGAGATATTCTTGGTAGACGGTATGGGCTCTTTTTATAGGGCGGAGATTACGGCGGCTACCCAGAAGCGTTGTACCTATATAATAAAGGAGCATCTGCCGCAGGAGCCGGCATGGGGCGGGCATCTGCATTTGGCTATGGCGCCTACCAAGAATATGGATCGTACGGAATGGTTGGCGGAGAAGGCTACGGAGATTGGTTTCGATGAGTTGAGCTTCTTGAACTGTCGCTTTTCGGAGCGTAAGGTGCTCAAGGGGGAACGCATCGACAAGATTCTTGTGTCGGCCATGAAGCAGAGTCACAAGGCGAAAAAACCGATACTGAACGAGATGGTGTCTTTTGAGCAGTTTGTGAAGTCGCATACGGAGGGTGACCGTTTTATAGCACATTGTTACGAGAAGGAGGATGTGGGGGATGCGGAGAAGCCCTTTCTGTTTGATGTCTTGGTGCCGGGACACGATGCGGTGGTGATGGTGGGACCGGAGGGCGATTTCTCGGTGGACGAGGTGAAGTTCGCTCTGCAACAGGGATTCCGTTCCATCTCTTTGGGTCGCAGTCGTTTGCGTACGGAGACGGCAGCATTGGCAGCGGTGCATCTCATGCAGATAAAAAATCAGAAGTAAAACATAAAGTGAGAAGAAAATGGATAGACATAGAATAGTGTACACGATAAAAAGAGTTATGGCTGCTGTGTGGCTGCTCTGTGTGACACTAATGGTGGCTTCGTGCCAATCGGAGGATACCACTTCGCTGATTCCGTCGAACAGTCGTGCGCTGATGGCGGTGGATGTCATGCAGAGTGGGGTGGAGAAGATGGTTACCAAGATGTTGCCTTCAATCGATGGTGTGGATTACTCTACGCCGGTGTATGGCTTCGTGGATGCCAACGGCATGTTTGGCGTGGCGGTGGCTCTGGACGATGCCGAACGTGTGGAGGGTTCGTTGCAGAAACTCCAAAAGGAGGGTAAGTGTGGCAAGATGGAGCAGAAGTTCGATGCGAAATGGACGCTCTTGAAGTCGGGCTTCCTGGTGGGGATGAAGGAGCAGCGTATGTTGATTATGGGGCCGGTGGTGGCTGCGGATAAGGAGTCGCTGCGTGTCTATATGAAGCAGTGTTTTGAGCGCAAGGCGGAGGAGAGCATTGTGGGTACTCCGTTGTTTGATAAACTGTCGGCACTGAAGGGGGGCGTGACGGTGGTGACTCCGCTTTCTATGATTCCTTCTTATGGTAAGGTGCCGTTTCGCTTGCTGTTGCCTGCGGAGGTGAAATCGGAGGATGTTTTGTTGTCGGCGGTGCTGACGAGTGGTGCGGAGGGGATGACCATTGAGGGTACGCTCTCTAGCAATAGTGAGACGGTGCAGCAGAAACTGGATAACCCCGGTGCCGAGAAGATTACAAACGATTTGATGGACGGTGCGTTGTATGCTCGGGGGAATGCTTTTTTTGTGCTTACGAATCAAAAGGGTAGTGCTTTGTTGGATGCACTCAAGAGTGACAAGGATTTGCGATTGAAACTTACGGGTTTGAATCTTAATATAGATGCCGATATGATGCTGCGTGCCATTCGGGGCAATGTGGCGCTTTCGGTTGCGGTAAACGGGGGGACTCCTTCGTTTTCTTTCTTGGGTGTGCTGGAAAACTCCGATTTCTTGAAGGATGTGTCTTATTGGAAGACATCACTTTCGGACGGTGTCCGACTTACCGATGAGGGTACGAATGCTTATTGTCTTTCGGGTGCCAACATGCAGTTGCATTTCGGCGTGCAGGAGGGTTCCGATGGGGAAAAAGTCTTGTTTGCTCGTTCCAAAACCGATGGGGCTGCCGAGGTTGCCGGGGAAGGTGTTTTGTCGCCCGGTGTAAAGGCGGCTCAGGCACGGTACACAAGGGAGAAATTGGTAGGTTCCAAACTCTTTGCTTATATGGATGTGGCAAACATCCTACAAGGGATGGGAGAGGGTGAGAAACTCCCCGTCGTCTCCGACCTTCTGGGTGGTATTGGAGCTGTGACCATAGCATCACAGAACGGTAGCGATGTGACGATAAAATTATGGAATAACGAATCGGAAACAAAATAAAAATGGACAAGATAGAATTGCATAACGTTTTGCCTCAGGTATTTGCCAATACGGCAGCCGACCTGCACAGCGATGTGTGGTTGCAGGAAAACTGTTGTTTCGAGAAGGGCAAGGTGCACTTGGTGGTGGCAAATTCGGGTACGGGTAAGTCGACCCTTTGCAGCTACATACTGGGCTTTCGTCAGGACTTCACGGGACAACTCCTTTTCGACAAGGAGGATGTGCGGAAGTATCGCATGGCGGATTGGACACGCATTCGTCAGCGTTCCATCAGTCATCTTTTTCAGGAATTACGTCTCTTTCCGGAACTGACAGCGATGGAGAATGTGCAGATTAAGAACCAGTTGACAGGATACAAGTCCAAGCAACAGATAGAAGCGTGGTTTGAGGCGTTGGGCATTCCCGATAAGAAGGATGTTTTGATTGGTAAGATGAGTTTCGGTCAACAGCAGCGTGTGGCGATGATGCGTGCCTTGGTGCAGCCGTTCGATTTTGTTATGGTTGATGAACCCATCAGTCACTTGGACGAGACGAATTCCGCCGTCATGGCGCACATTATGATGGAGGAGGCACAGCAACAAGGAGCCGGTGTGATTGTTACCAGTATCGGTAAACATCCGGAACTTAATTACGATAAAACATATCATCTATGAAACTGATTTGGAAATTATTACGTCAGCATATCAGCATTCCTCAGTTTGCCGGATTCTTCTTTGCCAATCTGTTCGGAATGCTTATCGTTCTCTTGGGTATACAGTTTTACAACGATGTGGTTCCCATGTTTACGCAGGGGGATTCCTTCCTGAAGAACGATTATCTTATTCTTTCGCGTAAGGTGGGGGCTGCTTCAACCTTGACCGGGGGCGATTGCGGTTTCACGCAGGCCGATGTGGACGACCTTGCCGCGCAGCCGTTTTGTAAGGGCATCGGTGCCTTTACGGCGAGTAGATATAAGGTGTACGCGCACATGGGGGTGCAGGGTTCAACACCGTTTAGCACGGATCTGTTCTTTGAGTCTGTGCCGGACAAATTCGTGGACGGTACGGGAGAGGAGTGGCACTACACTCCGGGCGAACGTACGGTGCCGATTATTTTGCCGCGTACTTATCTCACGATGTACAACTTCGGTTTTGCACAGAGTCGTAACCTTCCCAAGATTTCGGAGGGAGTGATGGGCATGATTGAGATGACACTCTTTATTCATCACAATGGTGAGAACGAACGTTTTGAGGGTAAGGTGATTGGTTTTAGCAGTCGACTGAACACCATCCTTGTGCCGGAGACTTTCTTGAACTGGAGCAACGAACAGTTTGCACAAAACGAGGAGGAGTTGCCGTCGCGCCTCATCATGGAGGTGGAGAATCCTGCCGACGATGCCATCATGCGCTACCTTCAGGCGCACAATTACGAGACGGAAGAGGATAAACTAGATGCCGGAAAGACCACTTATTTCCTGAAAATGGTGACCGGATTGGTGATGGGCGTAGGAGTGCTAATCAGTGTTTTGTCCTTCTACATCCTCATGTTGAGCATCTATTTATTGGTGCAGAAGAACACTCAGAAATTGCAGAACCTTCTGCTCATAGGTTACTCTCCGGTGCGTGTAAGTTTGCCTTACCAGATACTTACGGTGGGACTGAACGTGTTGGTGTTCGTGTTGGCCATCTTGGGGGTACTCTATTTGCGCAGTTACTATATGGGCATGTTGCTATTGCTCTTTCCGCAGATGGATGAGGGAAGCATCCTGCCTACCGTATTGTGTGGTGTAGTGATATTGTGTTTCGTTTCCATCATCAATATTGTGGCGGTATATCGCAAGGTGATGTCGGTTCGAAGAAAGAAATAACTAGATAAAAAGTAGAATAGAATGGAGGAACTTTTGTCCTTATATAAAGAGTGGAAGGGGGAAGAAGCAAAGCAGTGTGCTCGTCTGAAAGGTGCGGGTAGTAACCGTGAATATTATCGATTGACATCGTCTGCCGGAGAGACGGTGATTGGTGTCAAGGGTACATCGGTGGAGGAGAACGAGGCTTTTATCTACCTATCCGGTCATTTTGATGAACGGGGGATTCCGGTACCCAAGGTTTTGGCGGTGTCGGAGGATTCTATGTATTATTTACAAACCGACTTGGGAGATGTTTCTCTTTTCGATGCCATCCGCGAGGGACGTGAGAAGGGAGGCGATTACTCTAATGAGGAGGGTGCTCTCTTGGCTAAGGTTATCCGTCTCTTGCCCAAAATACAGTTTGAGGGGTCGATAGGATTGGATGCTACGCATTGTTACCCGCAGATGGAGTTCGATAAGAACGGTGTCTTGTTTGATTTGAACTATTTCAAATACTGTTTCTTAAAGCCCTCCGGCGTGGAGTTCAATGAGGTGAAGTTGGAAAAGGCTTTTCGAAATTTTGCCAAGAGATTGATTCCGGAACACAATAAGACCTTCATGTATCGCGATTTCCAGGCTCGCAATGTGATGCTTTGCAATGGGGAACCTTACTTTATTGATTTTCAGGGCGGACGTAGAGGACCTATCCAGTACGACCTGGTCTCCTTCTTGTGGCAGGCATCGGCGCACTATCCGTACAAACTGCGCAGTTTCTTGATGCAACTCTATTTCGAGGAACTGGAGAAGTATATGGAAGTAGACCGTCAGGAGTTTGAAATCATAATGATGGGTTTCGAGGCTTTGCGTCTCATGCAGGTGTTGGGTGCCTACGGATACAGAGGCTATTTTGAACGTAAACCGCACTTCCTTCAGAGCATTCCGGCAGCCATGGAGAATCTGGAGCATCTCTTGGAAGATGGCGCTTTGCTATGGATTGTTCCCAAGTATTTGATAGAGGTTTTGAATGACTTGGTGGAGAAATACAATGCTTCAAAGAGTGCTAAAGCATCGGTTTCCAAGTACGATGGTGCGGGTTCTTTGGTGGTAGATGTATACAGCTTTGCCTATCCCAAGGGGATTCCGGCGGATGAGAGCGGCAATGGCGGCGGATATGTGTTTGATTGCAGAGCCATCCACAACCCGGGTAGATACGATGAATATAAGCCGCTTACAGGATTGGATGCCCCGGTGATGCGTTTTCTGGAGGAGAACGGTGAGGTGCTTACCTTCTTGTCACACGTCTATGAGTTGGCAGATGTGCACGCTGCTCGTTATATAAAAAGAGGTTTTACACACCTGCAGTTCGCCTTCGGTTGTACCGGAGGACGCCACAGAAGTGTCTATTGCGCGCAGCATGTGGCAGAACATCTGCACGAAAAGTTTGGTATAGAGGTTCGCAT
>CAYSOK010000016.1:0-17295 GCA_964432645.1 uncultured Bacteroidaceae bacterium
ACTGATCCATGATACCACAATTTACGCCGATATAGTTGTGCTCGGTAGCTTGTCCCACCTTCGCCAGAGTCATGCGGTCGGTGTCGCCCTTGCCGAACAGGTCGTCCAGTGCGTAAGCGAAACAGCTCTCGAGGGCTGCGGATGAGGACATACCTGCACCCAGAGGTACATCACCTGCAAAGGCGGTGTTGAATCCCTGTACGGGGATACCCAGCTTCATCATCTCTTGACAAACACCGAAGATATAGCGGAAGTGCATGGCCTTAGGACCTTTGGGGTCATCGAGTGAGAACTCTGCATAGTCCTTCAGGTCGATGGAGTAAGCGCGAACAATGCGAGTGCCGTTGGGCTTAATCTCGGCAATCATACCCTGTTGTACTGCACCCGGGAACACGAAACCACCGTTGTAGTCGGTGTGCTCACCTATGAGGTTGATACGACCGGGGGCTGCATACACGGAACCGGTTGTGCCGTCGAAGTGCTTGATGAAGCGACTTCTGACATCGTCAATTGTAAGTTTCATAACTATTTAATTTTAGAGTTTGTATTTTATATTTTTACTTTATAGAAAAGTTTCTCGTCTTTAGTCAAGTCCCACGCGGCTGCCCTTCCAGCAGAACCACATCACGTATGCGTAGTAGATGAACATCATGCAGATGGCGGTACCTACACCGAGTGCGGGGTTGTCTACTACGGAACCCATGAGCGGGGTAAGGATGGCTGCACCCACCACGCCCAGGTTGATGATACCGGAGGCTGCCTTGGTGTGCGGACCCAAATCCTGAAGACCCAGGTTGAAGACCAACGGCCACATGACGGAGTGGAACAAACCGGCTGCCAACATGGCGTAAACGGCTGCAAATCCGTTGAGGAAGAAGGAGAGACCTACGCAAACGGCACCTGCAATCAAGCATACGGACAACAGCGTGCGTGGCTGGAACTTGGAGAGGATACCTGCACCAATGAAACGTCCTACCATCATGCCTCCCCAGTAGAGTGGCAGATAATTGGTGGCGTTCTCGCCGTTCAGTATCTCCTTATGTGCCTCGAAGTATGCTGCCAACATGGAGGGAACACCAATCTCCAGTCCCATGTACATGAAGATACCCAGCGCTCCGAACCATACGTGCGGATATTTGAACACGCTGCTCTTGTACTCCTTCTGTACACCCGTGCTCTCGGCTGCCTGCTCACCTTCGTTGATGTTGGGCAACTTCAAGAAATAGAGGATGATGCAGAGCACCAGGGTGAAGATACCCAGACCCAAATAAGGATAGGGGATGTCGGCCGGTGTAGCATCGCTGGCTTGCTTACCACCCAGGATTACGTTCAAGATGAAGATAGGAGCAACGGTCGTTGCAACAGAGTTCAATGCCTGGCTGAAGGTCATGCGGAAGGCACCCTTCTCCGGTGAACCCAGCACCATGACGTAGGGGTTGGCCACCAACTGAAGCATCACGATACCCAGTGCCACGATGAACATACATCCCAAGAACATCCAGTATACGGTGCTCACATTACCATCCAGATTGCTGTCGATGCAGAGGAAGTTGATGATGAAACCGATACCCACCACTGCCAAACCGAGTACGAGGGTTGCTTTGTAACCTATCTTACTCATCATCAGTCCAAACGGGATGGACATGATGTAGGCGCCGTAGAAGGCTGAGTTCACCAACTGGCTCTGGAAGTTGTCCAGATGGAAGGCATTCTTACAGAACTCAATCATTGAATTGTTCATGGTGGTGACGAATCCAATCAGGAAGCATACCGCTATGACAATGATTAATGCGAACGTATAGTTCGGCGTTTGTTTTTGACTCATTTTTCTTTAATTGTTAGTTGTAATTATGGAAGTTTTTTTTGTTGATTATTCGCCTATACCGAATTTATATATAGTCTTCTGGGTGTAGGTGTCACCGGGGGCCAACACGGTAGAGGGATAGTAACCGCGGTTGGGGGAATCGGGGAAGTGCTGTGCCTCGAAGCAGATGGCGCTACGACGCGGGAAGGTACTTCCGTTCTGTCCCTCGTAACCGTCCGCCCAGTTGTCGGTGTAAACCTGCACACCGGGTTCGGTGGTGTACACCTCCATGTTGCGTCCGCTCACCGGCTCATATATCTTGGCGGCAAAACTGAGTTCGCCCACTTCTTTCTTGTTGAGCACGAAGCAGTGATCGTAACCGGCTCCATTCTTGGTCTGCTCATCGTCGGCATCTATGCGCTCACCTATCTCGTGATACTCTCTAAAGTCGAACGGCGTGCCCTCCACCGGAGCCACGGGACCGTAAGGAATAGAGGTGTCATCGATGGGCAGATAGTGGTCCGCATTGATCTTACACTTCAGATGTTCAATAGTAGGAGTGGGGTTGGCGATACCTGCCAACGCAAAGAATCCATGGTTTGTCAGGTTTACGATTGTCTTCTTATCGGTTACAGCGCTGTAGTCTATAACCAGCTCATCTTCATCGGTGAAGGAGTAGATGACGGTGATGGCAAGATTGCCGGGGAAACCCTCTTCGCCGTCAGCGCAAGTGTATTTGAGTTCCAGACTCTGTCGGTTCAGCTGATAAGCATCCCACACACGGGCATGTACACCGGTGGGTCCGCCGTGCAGAGCGTTCGGCCCGTTGTTGATGGCCAACTGATATTCCTTGCCATCCAGCGTAAACTTACCCTTGCAGATACGATTACCGAAGCGACCAATCAAGGTGCTCAAGAAGGGCTCCGGGCTGTCGATAACCCCCTGAATGGTGTCGTGACCCTGTACTACATTTGCCAATTTTCCGTTTTTGTCCGGTACCATGATGGCCACCAGTGCACCTCCGTAGTTGGTGATGGCCACTTCGTGACCCTTTGCATTCTTAAGAATGTACAGGTCGGTCTGTTTTCCTTGTACTGTGGCCTGGAAGTTCTTTCTTTCCAAACCACACACATTTTGCTCTTTGATATCCATTTTATATATCCTTTTTTTGTCTATAAGTTATATTCTTCCTGCAAATTAAATTAAAATCTTTTTAATATGCAAGCGGAAACACAAAAAAGAATACTATAAAGTGGAAAAAATATGTTTGTAGCTTTTTTCGAGGATAAACTTGGCGCTTGTCGGGCCTTACTTTTGACGCATAGCCAACAAATCGGCTACGATGAAATTGCTGCCTCCTATGTAGAGCGCATCCTCCTCTCCAAGTCTGCTCTCGGCAGCCTTGTACGCCTCTGCTACGGTGGCATAACTCTCCCCCTTAAGTCCGAATTCCGCAGCCTGCGCCGCCAATGCCTCCGCCGCCAATGCACGTTTCACGGACGCTTGCGTGAAGTAATACACCGCATCCCGGGGCAACAGAGAGAGCACGGTGTGTATGTCCTTATCGTTGACCATACCGATAACGATGTGAAGACGTTGACACTCGATAGCCTTCAGTTGATGCGCTATGTATTGGAAGCCCCCCACATTGTGTGCCGTATCGGTGACGATGAGCGGATGCTTCTGCAATATCTGCCAGCGTCCCATCAGTCCCGTCATCTCGCAAACATTCTTTACACCCTGCTGCACCTGTTCGGTACGGATGTTCCATCCTTTGGACTGAAGAATACGTATGGCTGTCAGGATGGTAGCCATGTTTTTGGTCTGGCAATCTCCGGAGAGCTCTGCATCGAAAAATCCGAAATGTGCCGTCTCATAATGTATGCTGTCGAAACGATTCTCGCAGGAAACAATCTCATGCGTTTGGTCGGCAAAGCAGATTTCCGCACCCACCTCCTGCGCCTTGGCACGGAAGACCGGTTCCGTCTCCGGCTGCGTCTCGCCAATCACCACCGGCACCCCCTGTTTGATGATGCCCGCCTTCTCTCCCGCAATCTTCTCCAGCGTATTGCCCAGGAAAGCGATGTGGTCGAAGCTGATGTTCGTGATGATGCTCACCTCGGGACGGATGATGTTGGTGCAGTCCAGTCTGCCGCCCAGTCCCACCTCGATGACCGCCACGTCCACCTTCTGCTCGGCAAAGTACTTGAAAGCCATGGCGGTAGTCAGTTCAAAAAACGATGGATGCAGCGGCTCGAAGAACGCACGTTCCTGCTCCACGAAGTCTATTACATACTCCTCGGACACCGGAGTGCCGTTCACACGGATGCGCTCGCGAAAGTCCACCAAGTGGGGAGAGGTGTATAGCCCCACCTTGTATCCTGCCGCCTGCAGTACCGCCGCTATACTATGCGAGCAGGAACCCTTTCCATTGGTTCCTGCTACATGTATGGTCTTAAACGAACGGTGTGGATTACCAAAATGATTGTCAAGAGTCTCGGTCGTAGACAATCCCTCCTTGTAGGCGCCTGCCCCTATGTTCTGAAACAGCGGTGCGCTGTTGAACAAATATTCCAGTGTGTGTGCGTAATCCATCATTGTTCGTGGGTAATTTTTTTAGCTATTCATTCAAAAAAACTCTTGAATTTGGAGAAGATGGTTGTCTTCACCTTGGCGTTCGGTTGCATGTTCTCGCTGTCCATCATCTTCTTAAATGCCTGATGTTCATCCTTTGACAGTGTCTCCGGGATGTAGATGCTCACATTGATGATGATGTCTCCCGTGCCGTAACCATATCCCTTGATGGCCGGCAGACCCTTTCCCTTCAAGCGCAACACCTTGCCCGGTTGGGTGCCCGGTTCAATCTTTATCTTCGCCTTACCGGTGAGCGTAGGAATCTCTACCGTGTCGCCCAATACGGCCTGTGGAACAGATAGCAACAAGCTGTATATCAAGTCCTTCTCCTGGCGCACAAACTCCTTGGACGGTTCCTCCTCCACAATCACCTGGATGTCACCGTTGATACCGTTGTTTCTACCGGCGTTGCCCTTTCCGGAAACCGTCAGCATCATGCCGCCAACCACTCCGGCAGGTATATTGATCTCGATGACCTCTTCGCCGTCGACCACTCCGGTACCCTTACACTTGGTACACTTCTTCTCGATGGTCTTGCCCATACCGCTACATTTCGGACACTCCGACTGTGTAGCCATACGTCCCAGCATGGTGTTCACCACGCGGGATACCACACCGCTACCGTTACACTGTGTACAAGTCACCGTCTTGCCGTCAGCAGAACCGGTACCCTTACAGTCGGGACAGGCCACTGCCTTCTTCACCTTGAACTTCTTGGTGCAACCCTCGGCTATTTCATTCAGTGTCAGTTTGACACGCAGGCGCATGTCTTGACCTCTGTTGACACGTGTTCCCCCGGAACTTCTGCCGAAACCACTGCCGCCGAAGCCGTGTCCGCCAAAGATATCGCCAAACATGGAGAAGATGTCGTCCATGTTCATGCCACCGGCGGCACCGCCACCGAAGCCGCCGAAACCTCCGGCGCCGTTCACACCCTCCTTGCCAAAACGATCATAGCGTGCTCTCTTCTCCTCGTCACGCAGTACATCGTAGGCCTCGGCTGCCTCCTTGAATTTCTCCTCGGCTGCCTTGTCGCCCGGATTTCTGTCCGGGTGATATTTAATCGCTACTTTCTTGTAAGCCTTCTTTATTTCGTCTGCTGTGGCGTTTCTGTCTACTCCCAGCACTTCATAATAATCGTTTGCCATATCGCGTTGTTAAACTTTTTTTATTGTCCTACCACCACCTGTGCGTGACGTATCACCTTCTCGTTGAGAGTGTAACCGGTTTGCGTACAATCCATTACCATGCCCTTGAGTTCGGGGGTGGGAGCGGGTACGAGTGCCACTGCCTCGTGGAAGTCGGTGTCAAACTTCTGTCCCTGTGTATCCATCTTCTTCAGTCCCTCGCCCTCCAGCGCTTTGGCCAGTTTGGATTGTATGAGTTCCACGCCCTCTTTCAGTGCGTTGAAGTCTTCGGTAGTGTTGATGTTCTTAATAGCTCTCTCGAAGTCATCAAGAACCGGAAGGATGGCTTTGATGGTCTTCTCGCCACCGTTCAGTATGAGTTCTGCGCGCTGCTTCATCATGTTCTTGCGGTAGTTGTCAAACTCGGCTGCCTTGTACAGCTTGTCCTTCTTCAACTCCTCAATCTCTGCCAGGGCATCGGCGTATTTCTCCTCCAGCGTCTTCTCTGCCTTCGGTTCCGCCGCCTCCTCTTGAGCGGTCTCCGGAGCTGCGGTTTGATCCACCGTTTCCTCCGTCTTCTTTATCTCTTCAGTATTCTCGTTATTTGCCATTACCTTATTATAATTATATATGCAACATTGTTCTATAGACTCTTATCGTCTATAAATGCCCTTACAAAAAACTTGCCAACAGTGTGTTTCCTGTACAAAAAATGCTTATTCGCCGTACATTTTCTGCTTCAACTCCTTGATATGCTCATCGGTGATGTACTCATCGTACTCCATCATCTTGTCGATGGTACCGTTGGGAGTCAGCTCTATGATGCGGTTGGCTACGGTCTCTATGAACTCGTGGTCGTGGCTGGAGAACAGGATGTTGCCCTTAAACAACTTCAAGTTGTTGTTGAACGCCTGGATGCTCTCCAAGTCCAAGTGGTTGGTCGGAGTGTCCAGTATCAAGCAGTTGGCATTCTTGAGCTGCATGCGTGCTATCATACAGCGCATCTTCTCACCTCCGGAGAGCACATTCACCTTCTTCATTATCTCCTCACCGCTAAAGAGCATACGTCCCAGGTATCCCTTGAAGAACACATCGTTGCCCTCGCCGTGCTGTGACAACCACTCCAGCAGGTTCTTATCGCAATCGAAGAACGCCGTGTTGTCCACCGGCAGATACGCGGTGGTGATGGTGACACCCCAGTTGTAGGTACCCGCATCCGCCTGACGATTGCCGTTGATAATCTCGAAGAGCGCCGTCATGGCACGTGGGTTGTGGCTCAAGAAGATAATCTTATCGCCCTTCTGCACCTCGAAGGATACATTGTCGAACAGCACGGTGCCGTCCTCCATCGTCGCCTTCAAGTCCTTCACCTCCAGAATCTGGTTGCCCGGTTCGCGATCCATCTGGAAGATGATGCCCGGATACTTACGTGTAGAGGGCTGAATCTCCTCCACATTCAGTTTCTCCAACATCTTCTTACGGCTGGTCGTCTGCTTACTCTTAGCCACATTGGCAGAGAAACGGCGGATGAACTCCTCCAGCTCCTTCTTCTTCTCCTCGGCCTTAGCCTTCTGGTTCTGAGCCTGTCTCAGCGCCAACTGGCTGGACTCGTACCAGAAACTATAGTTACCCGCAAACAGCGTCACCTTGCCGAAGTCTATGTCCACGGTGTGTGTACACACAGAGTCCAGGAAGTGACGGTCGTGACTAACCACCAGCACGGTGTGCTCAAACTCAGACAGATAACTCTCCAGCCAGTTCACGGTCTCCAGGTCCAGGTCGTTGGTAGGCTCATCGAGCAACAAGTTGTCCGGGTTACCGAAGAGAGCCTTCGCCAACATGACGCGCACCTTCTCCTTACCGCTC
The DNA here is from genome assembly GCA_964432645.1 of uncultured Bacteroidaceae bacterium. GTDB lineage: Bacteria > Bacteroidota > Bacteroidia > Bacteroidales > Bacteroidaceae > CAZUTW01. The sequence continues at coordinate 7,432 of CAYSOK010000016.1, forward strand.
AACTCACCCATCATCTGATAGTGCAGAGCCTCCTTGATGCCCAGACCGCTCAGCAGCGCTGCCGCATCACTCTCGGCATTGTATCCACCCATTTCGGCAAATTTCTCCTCCAGTTCAGCCACCTTGATACCGTCCTCGTCGCTGAAATCGGCCTTCGCATAGAGCGCATCACGCTCCTGCATGATGTCCCACAGCGTGGTGTGACCCATCAATACGGTGTTCAGTACGGTACAGTTGTCATACTTAAAGTGGTCCTGGCTCAATACGGACAGACGCTCTCCCGGACCCAGTGTCACATTGCCCTTCGTGGGCTCCAGCTCACCGGAGATGGCCTTCAGGAGGGTAGACTTGCCGGCACCGTTGGCTCCGATAATTCCGTAAATATTACCATTAGTAAACTTCAGATTAACATCCTTATAAAGGACTCTTTTGCCAAATTGAATGGCGAGATTGGATACTGTAATCATTATTCTTTCTTTAATTTGGGTGCAAAGGTACTGATTTTCGGGGAGAAATGCAAATTTTCAACCCATGAACCTACTCTTCGGCGTCGGAACCGGGTGCTTTTGGGACTACTTTACCCATGAGTTTGAAAGAACTTACCTTCAAACGCTTTGTAAATTCTATTCGGAAACGCATCAGGGTGTCGCCCTTGCAGGGGGCCAATCCCTCGTAGGTGTTGTTGCCCACCTCTCTCAGTGTGATGGCGGGACGATAGGCACTCCGGTAAAAATTGGAGCAGAGATAGTCTCCGGTCTTCTTGCGTACGGCTTCTTGTTTGGCGGAGTAGAGCACGCGCTTCACTTCGTCTATGTGCTTGTTATTGGGGTATTTCTCTACAAAGGCTTCGAGCTTGAGGGGGGTGGGGTCTTGCATCAACTCCTTGTAGCGCAGACTGTCCAGACGGGTGTGTGCTTCTTCGGACATAAAACTGAAGGGATAGTGCTCCAGGAAGATGGCATAGGCTTCGGCGTTGTCGCGCTTCTCTGCCAGTTCCCACTCCTCTTTTATATAGGTCATTCTTTTGAATCGCTTGGCTATCTCTTCGTAGTGCTTACCGCCCTTGAAGTTCACCACGTAGGCTTGCAACTCTTCGTAGGAGGATTGGTCGGTAATCTTTTCGTAGGCTGTTTCCTCTGCCACCTTGTAGTCCACATGTTGACGTTTCATGATGATAATCGCTGCGGCTACGAGCACCATTATCGTTATGGATAGGGTCACAAGTACGTTTTGGGAGAGTCTGCTCAGTCGTTCGGACGATTGAATCCGAACGATGAAGCTTCTGACTCTTCCTCTGTCTTGACGACGGGTATATTCTTCTTTTTTCTTTGTCATTCTTTTACGGGTGCAGAGGGGGGTGTGAGGGGTTGTGCCGATGGCTCTCCCGGAGCGCCACCCGTGTTCTTCTTGCGGCGATGGTGATGATGCTTGCGCTTCTTCTTTGCGGCATCGGGAGCGGCATCGGGAGCTGCATCGGGAGCGGCTTCTGCCACCTTGGGAGTATCGGGAGCCTTGGCAGCCTTTGGTGTTTTGGAATCCTTGGGAGCCTTGGAATCCTTGGCAGCATCACTCTTTTTCTTCGCCGACTTTTTCCGGCGTTTCTTCTTCGGTTCCTCCTTATAATCAGGAGCCTCCATACCCGCCGGGAGCGGAGTACACTCTATCTCCTTCTCCAGGAAACGTTCTATCATCTTAAACTTCGGGAAGTCCTTCTCATTGACAAACGTGATGGCACGACCGTCGCGGTTCGCACGTGCCGTACGACCTATACGGTGTACGTAGTCCTCTGCATCGTGTGGTACATCGAAGTTGATAACCATCTGTATATCATCTATATCAATACCACGTGCCACAATGTCCGTAGCCACCAATATGTGTATGTTGTTCGCCTTAAACGCATACATCACACTGTCGCGCTGCGCCTGGTCCAAGTCCGAGTGCATCTCGTCCACACACAAGTGTAGACGCTTCAGAGCGATGGTAATCTCCTTCACCTTGCTCTTGGAAGAACCAAAGATGATGACGCGCTCCAGGTGCTCCTTCTCAAACAACGTCTTGAGAATCTGTATCTTCTGATTCTCGTAACAGATATACGCCGTCTGCTGAATCTTCTCCGCCGGTTTGCTCACCGACAACTTTATCTCCACCGGATCCTTCAGAATGGTCTTCGCCAGATTCTGTATCTTGGTCGGCATGGTAGCCGAAAACATAATCGTCTGTCTCTCCTTGGGCAACGCCTTCTCTATCTGCATGATATCCTCCGCAAAACCCATGTCCAGCATCCTGTCCGCCTCGTCCAGTATGAAGAAAGATACGTGCGATAAATCCACATTGCCCAGCCCCAAGTGACTGATGAAACGTCCCGGAGTGGCAATAATGATGTCCGCACCACGCGCCAAACCTCTCTTCTCCTGCTCGTAACGTATGCCATCGTTACCACCGTAAATCGCCAAACTCGTCACCGGCATATAGTAGGAAAAACCCTCTATCGCCTGGTCAATCTGTTGCGCCAACTCACGCGTAGGCGACATGATGATACAGTTGATATGATCTTCGGAATAGTCACCGCTACAGAGTTGACTCAGCACCGGCAATAGATAGGCAGCCGTCTTACCGGTACCGGTCTGCGCCACACCTATTATGTCTTTACCTTGGAGTATAACAGGGATAGACTGCTCCTGAATCGGGGTACACGTCTCGAAACGCATCGCATCAAGAGCGTCTAAAACATTATCATGTAAATCTAAATCGTAAAAGTCCACAATTCAATATATCTATTTTTTTTTGTTTCTATTCTTTCTATCTCGGTGCCTTGGTGTAGCAGTAGAATGCTATGAAGGCAAAGAGTATGTTGGGAATCCACACCGCTATGTAGGGCGGCCATCCGGCATTGGTGGCAAACGTGGAGAAAATGGTCTGAAACATGATGTAGGCAAAACTCAAGAACAAACCTATACTCAGGTGAATACCCATACCTCCCTTGCGCTTGCGGGCCGACAACGACACTCCGATGATGGTCAGAATGAATGCCGAGAAGGGAGAGGCAAAACGCTTGTAATACTCTAACTCATAGGTGGCTACATTGCCCGCACCACGCAACTTCTGTTTCTCTATATAGTCCAACAACTCCCCGTTGGTGTACGCCTCCTGCTGATGCTTCACGTAGAAGAAATCCGAGGGCTCCATGGCGATGGTCTTCTCCATCCGGGCACCCGAGGTGATTTTCTCCCGGCGCCCCTTCATCTCTCGCAACGTGTAGTTGTAGATAATCCATCGATACTTATCCTCCGCCAACGTGTCGTACGAGATGGAGGTGGCCGTGAGGTGTGACACCAACTTCTTGTTGCTAAAACTGTCCAACGAGAAGTTGTAACCCGTCTTGTTGTAGCTCACATAAGACTGCATGAACGCAATCACACCGGTATCCACCTGCAACTGCACGTTGTCGGCAAACTCCACCTTCTTACGGTTCTTGTACTGCGTCTCAAAGTTCAGTCGCGTCACATTGCCGCGCGGTATAAAGAAACTTCCCAGCACAAAGGAGATGAGAGCAATCAGTCCTGCCGAAATCATGTAGGGCTTCAGCAAACGATTGAAGCTCACACCCGACGAAAGCATGGCGATAATCTCCGAATTGCCCGCCAACTTAGAGGTGAAGAAGATGACCGAAATGAACACAAACAGTGGACTAAACAGGTTGGCATAGTAGGGGACGAAATTGGCATAGTAGTCCAGAAACACTCTCTTCCACGGCGCCTGATTGGTGGTAAACTTATCCAGATTGTCGTTGAAGTCGAAGACAATCATGATAGATACAATAATCAGAATGGAAAAGATGTACGTTCCCAAGAACTTCTTTATCAAGTAGATATCCAGCTTACTAATCAGTTTCATACGCTCCTTCTATAAACTCTGTTTCGTGCTACCCCTTTCTTTTTCTTTACAAGCGTGTGTTCATCTGCTGCACCATCTTGGCCTTCCACATCACAAAGTCGCCCGCTATGATGTGCTCTCTCGCCTCCTGCGACAGCTGCACATAGAAGGCCAGATTGTGGATGGACGCTATCTGCATGGCGAGCAACTCCTGCGCTTTGAACAGATGATGCAAGTAGGCCTTGCTGTACGCCGTGTCCACGTAGCTCGCGCCTCCCTCCTCAATCGGAGTGAAGTCGTCCGCCCACTTCTTGTTGCGCATATTCATCGTACCGTTGCGCGTGAAGAGCATCGCATTGCGACCGTTGCGCGTGGGCATCACACAGTCGAACATGTCCACACCGCGCTCTATACCCTCTAATATATTAATAGGTGTACCCACTCCCATCAGATAGCGAGGCTTGTCCTTGGGGAGAATGGCGTTCACCACCTCAATCATCTCATACATCACATCCGTGGGTTCGCCCACCGCCAGTCCGCCGATGGCATTGCCCTCCGCTCCCTTGCTCGCGATGTACTCCGCCGAACGCTCGCGCAGATCGCGGAAGGTGCATCCCTGCACTATCGGGAAGAGAGACTGATGGTACCCATACAGCGGTTGGGTCTCCTGAAAACGCTGTATGCAGCGATCCAGCCAGCGGTGCGTCATCTCCATGCTCTTCTTGGCATATTGATAGTCCGCCGTGCCCGGTGTACACTCGTCCAGCGCCATCATGATGTCGGCACCTATGGAGCGCTCTATATCCATCACACCCTCCGGCGTGAAGATGTGTTTGGAACCGTCTATATGACTGCGGAACTCACAGCCCCTCTCCGTCAATTTACGTATTCCGGTCAATGAAAACACCTGAAAACCACCGCTATCCGTCAGCATCGGTCCGTCGAATCCATTGAACTTATGCAATCCTCCCACCTTCTCCAGTATGCTTGTGCCGGGACGCAGGTAGAGGTGATAGGTGTTGCCCAGAATTATCTGCGCCTTGATGTCCTCCTTCAATTCTCGGAGATGCACCCCCTTCACCGAACCACACGTGCCCACGGGCATAAAGATAGGTGTCTTTATCTGCCCGTGATCTGTGGTGATAACGCCTGCTCGCGCATGGCATTTACTGTCTGTATATTGTAAGTCAAATTTCATACAATTACTGCTTGTCTTTCTTTTCCTCTTCAAAGTAGGTGAACTCCACTGCGTGCTCCACCTTTTCGTCCAGCAGCGCAAAGTCGATTACCTCCTTTATATTCTCCACGTAGTGGAACGTGACGCCCTTCACGTAGATTTCCTTAATCTCCTCTATATCTTTGCGATTGTCCTTGCAGAGGATGATGTCGGTGATGCCCGCACGCTTGGCCGCCAGAATCTTCTCCTTGATACCGCCCACAGGCAGCACCTTGCCACGCAGCGTTATCTCGCCCGTCATGGCCAGATTCCCGCGCACCTTGCGCTGAGTGAGGGCTGAAACCATGGAGGTCACCATGGTGACACCTGCCGACGGACCGTCCTTCGGGGTCGCTCCCTCCGGCACGTGTACGTGGATGTTCCACTGCTCCAGCAGACGGAAGTCTATGTTCCACAGGTCGGCGTGTGCCTTGATGTATTCCAGCGCGATGATTGCCGACTCCTTCATCACATCGCCCAAGTTGCCCGTCAGCGTCAACTTTCCGGCGCGTGCCTTGCTCAGACTTGTCTCTATGAAGAGGATTTCGCCTCCCACCGAGGTCCACGCCAGTCCCGTCACTACGCCCGCATATTGGTTGCCCTGATAGATGTCGCGGTTGTAGATGGGTTTGCCCAGCAGTTCGGTGATGTCCTCCGGACGCAACGGCTTCTTGCCCAGCTCCGTATTCTCCATGTACTGCTTGTACAGTATCTTGCGCAACACCTTATTTATTTGTTTCTCCAACTGGCGCACACCGGACTCGCGTGTGTAGTTCTCTATCAAGTACGCTATGGCCTGCTTGGAGAAGTGTATCGTCTCCGGTTTGTTGGCTATGCCGCACTCTTCCAACTGCTTGGGGATGAGGTGCTGTTTGGCTATCTCCAACTTCTCTTCCGCCAGATATCCGCTCACCTCGATAATCTCCATACGGTCGAGCAGTGCGTGAGGGATGGTATTGAGGGAGTTGGCCGTGGCGATGAACATCACCTTGGAGAGGTCGAAGTCCAGGTCCACGAAGTTGTCGTGGAAGGTCTTGTTCTGTTCCGGGTCGAGCACCTCCAGCAGTGCCGATGAAGGGTCACCGTTGTTGGAGTTCATCCCCAGTTTGTCTATCTCGTCCAGCACCATCACCGGTGTGGAACTTTTCACCTTGATAAGGCTCTTGATGATGCGTCCCGGCATGGCACCTATGTACGTCTTGCGGTGTCCGCGAATCTCCGATTCATCGTGGATACCACCCAGTGAGACACGTATATATTCGCGTCCCGTGGCGGTGGCGATGCTCTTTCCGAGCGATGTCTTACCCACTCCCGGAGGGCCGTACAGACAGAGTATCGGGGCTTTGGAATCGTGACGCTCCTTCATCACCACCAGGTGTTCCAGTATGCGCTCCTTCACCTTCTCCAGTCCGTAGTGATCCTTGTCGAGTGTGCTCTTCGCCTTGCGTATACTAATCTCCTTCGTCTCCTCCGGTTTCCAGGGGAGAGAGAGCACTGTGGTGAGGTAGTTGTACAGCACGTTGTAGTCGGGAGACTGTTGGGGTATGCGGTTGAGTTTCAGTATCTCCTTGATGAGATGCCCGTGGAGTTCCGGATTGTATGTCATCATCTCCAGTTCCTCCAGTTTGTTCCGGAGTTTCTCTATATCGGAGTTGCCCTCACCGTCCTCGTTGAGTTGTGCCTGAATCTTGTGCATCTCCATTTGCAGGAAGTAGTCGCGCTGTTGCTTGTCCATATCCCGCTGTGTTTCGTGGATGATATGCTGTAGGATTTCCGCCTTGCGGATGTGTTCATTCAAGAGTCCGGAGAGTTGGTATCCTCTGGCCAGCAGGTTGGTTTCCTCAAAGAGGTCTATTTTTTCCTCCGTAGAGAAGGGCAACTGTGTACACAGCAGGTTCAGCAAGATGATGGGGTCGTTGGTGAATCGGTACGGATACTCCAGTTTCTCGGCATTTCCGTCGCCGGTGATTTCTCCCAGGTTGTGAATCTGCTTCTTGATGGACTGCATCAGCACCTCGAACTCTTCTGTGTCTCCGTCGTTGAGGATTTCGGGGGTCTTGCGAACCTTTGCTATGAGGTAAGGTTCGGTCTGTAGATGTTGCTTGATGACGAAGCGGTTGATGCCCTGCACCAAGATGGACATGCTGCCGTCCGATTTCTCGTCGATGCTGAGAATATTGGCGTAGGTGCCCGATTTCTGAAGGTCGTCAAACGTAGGTTCATCTACATCCGGATACAATTGACACACCACACCGAGTGCTCGCTTTTCCGCGTTGCGATAGTCTTCTATGAGTCGCTTGGAGGACTCTCTGGCTACAACAATCGGTATGATGGTACCGGGGAAAAGAACCGTGTTTCTCAGCGTGAGAATGGGCAGCTCCGAACTAACTTTCGTCTTGAGAAGTTGCTCGTAGGTGCTCTCTGTGTCGGTCATGACTGTAAAAACGTCTGGTGTATATTTACTCATAAACAAATAGTATGTACGTTATGTCGAAATGCAAAGGTACGAAAAAAAATGATACGTTGTGTCTTTTCTCGCACAATAATAGGGGTTTTAGGGGTGTTTTTGTGTTTTATTTCGTACTTTTGCACTCAAAAATAAGATTTTTAGTGTGTATGGCGGGTAAAAGTTTTCAGTTCAGAGAGTTCACGGTGCAGCAGGACAAGTGTGCCATGAAGGTGGGTACGGATGCGGTTTTGTTGGGTGCGTGGGCACGGTTGGAGGGTGCGCACAGGGTGCTCGATGTGGGTACGGGTACGGGGGTGATAGCGCTCTTGTGTGCTTGTCGTTTGTCGCGTACGTCTTCTTCTTTTTCCATCGACGCCATAGACTTGGATGCTCCGGCGGTGCAGCAGGCTGCGGACAATGTATCGGCGTCTCCGTGGGGGAATCGGGTGCATGTGATGCTGGCGGATGTCAACACTTTTGGGGGGGACGATGGGGGATACGATGTAGTACTTTCCAATCCCCCGTACTATCGTCATTCGCCCGCAGCACGTGATGCGGCGCGAGACATGGCTCGTAGTTGTAACACGTTGACGTATGAGCAGTTGGCGAGTGCCTCGAGTCGTCTTTTGCGAGAGGGAGGGATGTTCCAGGTGGTATTGCCGGTGGAGTCCGGCGAGGAGATGATTTCCGCCGCCGCGCTCTCCGGTCTGGTTCTCACGGCGCAAACGGAGGTAGTGACGAAGGTGGGGAAATGTGCCAAGCGTACACTGATGTGTTTTGTCAAGAACGGTCTCCCGTCGTATCGCAAAGAAACATTATATATGCTTGATGCCGAAGGAAATACCACGAAAGAATATCGGCAGTTGGTGCAAGATTTTTATTTGAAATAGGGGAGGAGCATCCGAAACCTGAGTTAATTCTTATTGATCAATTTCCTCAACAACTCCTGGTTGATACTCTTTATTTTATCGTTTCCCTCTTTAAATAAGGTAGTAGCATTGTTCCAACCCGCCAAAAAGTCCGCAATCGTCTGCGGCAACACCGGATACTCCCTACGAGCATTTCCGTTCACCACTATCCGTATACCCTTCTCCTTCAGCGACACCTCAATATCCTTACCCGTCGTCACCGGGTCACCATCATAATGAATCAAACCCGCCTCCGGACGCTTGATATGCAACTTCTTACAACGAAACGACTTGATGTGACTGTTCTGATCCAACTTACGGTTAAACAACTGAATCGCCATCTGTGGCGCCTCCATCACCGTAAACGGCTCCATAATCACCACATCCATCAACCCATCCTTCATGGACGCATGCGGCGCAATAAACGCATTGTTGCCATACTGCGAAGCATTGGCACACGCAATCAGCAACGCCTTATACCGCTGCGTCCCCTCATCCGCCGTAATCTCGTACGTCACAGGCTCATACTTCAAAAACTCCGTCAACGTATTCTCCAAATACGTCATAATCCCCCGCTTCTCCGAGTGCGAAAAACGCATGCTGATAAACGCATCAAAACCCACACCACACGTACAGAAAAAAGGAAACTCATTGATCATACCATAATCCAACGTATGAATCAAACACTTGTTAATCACACGCGTAGCCTTCCGAATATCCATCGGAATACGCAAGTGACGCGCCAAACCGTTGCCCGAACCACACGGAATGATGCCCAGCGCCGTATTCGTGTGCGTCAGCGCCCGGGCAATCTCGTTCACCGTCCCGTCGCCACCGATAGCCACCACCACATCGACCCCCTCCCGCACAGCCTCCTGTGTGAGAAGCGATGCATGTCCCGCATATTCGGTACATCTCACCGTATATATAAACTTATCTTTATCCAGCTCCTCCTCGACCGTCTCCAGGATTTTTCTCTTCCCGGTAGTGCCCGATTTAGGGTTAACGATAAGGGTAATTTTCTTCTTTTCAGTCATAGAACATCACTTTACGCCGTGCAAAGTTACGCTATATTCGTCAATTTCGGTGCAAAAGTACGCTCTTTCGTACTCTTTTAAGTCTTTTTTAGCAGAAAATGTATCCGATTCGACACTTTTTTGTAACTTTGCAGCCGATTATCATAACCTAGGCGAAAGAATAGGATGATTTTAGATAGATAAAATATACGATTTATATATGGGATTACTTCAAGATAAATTGGCCAAGTTTACCCGCCCCCAAGAGTTGATGGCCGCCGGTGTTTATCCCTATTTCCGTCAGATAGAAGGAAAGCAGGGAACCGAGGTTGAGATGGGAGGACACAAAGTGTTGATGTTCGGGTCAAATGCCTATACCGGATTGACCGGTGACGATAGAGT
>CAYSOK010000017.1:0-17096 GCA_964432645.1 uncultured Bacteroidaceae bacterium
AAAAAATCCCCCACTTTTAATTGAAAACTTCTTTTTATTGAATTTCAACAACTTATAAGAAAACGCAAAATTATTTTTCGTTTTCATGAAAAATAAATGGAAAGTTGTGTGGGGAATTGTGGAGGATTTACTAATTTTGCAAGCGGAATAGATTATATAAGAGGTATTGACCGTGAGATTTATAGGAAACATAGACGCGAAAGCGGACAATAAGGGACGAATGTTCCTGCCCGCAGCCTTTCGCAAAGTCCTTCAAACAAATCTTGAACAGACGTTGTATCTGCGTAGAGATGTGTTTGTTGACTGTCTTGTGCTGTATCCCGAATCCGTGTGGAACGCACAAGTCGATATGTTGACCGCAAATCTGAATCCCTTTGACCGCAAGCGCAAAGCCGTGCTCCGTCAGTTTGTGGCAGATGCAGAAGCCCTAACGCTCGACGGCAACGGACGCATCCTTGTACCGCATCGCTATTTGGAAGCCGTGGGTATCGAACAAGATGTACGCTTCATCGGCGTAGACAACACCATAGAACTCTGGGCCCGCGACAAGGCCGAGGCAATGGTAGCGGAAGCGGAAAATACCTTAGGCGATGACCTGGAGTCTCTCTTTGTCACGCCAAGCGAGTAAATGAAAAGTGTGCTAATTTAGGAAATTGGATATGGAAGAAGTACAATATCATGTTCCCGTCATGCTGACGGAGTGTATGGAAGGATTGAACATCCGTCCGGACGGGGTGTATGTGGACTTGACCTTCGGCGGTGGAGGACACAGTAAGGAGATATTGCGTTTGTTGGGCGAAAAGGGACATCTCTACTCCTTTGATCAGGATGCGGATGCGGAGCGTAACGTGCCGGATGACCCTCGCTTCACCTTCGTGTACAGCAACTTCCGTTTTCTGAAACGCTGGATGCGCTATTACAACGTGGAGGCGGTGGACGGTATCCTTGCCGATTTGGGCGTGTCCGGTCACCACTTCGACGAAGCAGACCGCGGCTTCTCCTTCCGCTTTGACGGCGATTTGGATATGCGTATGAACCAACGCGCTTCCATGACGGCTGCCGATGTACTGAATACCTACAGCGCCGAGAAGTTGGCATCCATCTTCTACATGTACGGCGAACTGAAAAACGGTCGCAAGTTGGCGGCAGTGATAGAAAAGCGTCGTCAGGAACGCCCCTTCAAGAGCATTTCCGATTTTCTGGAGGTGCTGAAACCCATGTTCGGCAGAGAGCGTGAGAAGAAGGAGATAACCAAGGTGTTCCAGGCGCTCCGCATAGAGGTGAACCGCGAAATGTCAGCCCTGGAGGAGATGCTCGGAGCCACAGCCGAAGTGTTGCGCCCCGGCGGTAGACTGGTGGTGATGTCCTATCATTCGCTCGAAGACCGCATGGTGAAAAACTTTGTAAAGGCCGGAAACATATCCGGCAACGTAGAACAGGATTTCTACGGCAATGTGAATGCTCCCTTCCGGAACGTAGGCAAACTCATCGTGCCGACCGAAGAGGAGATAGCACGCAATCCGCGCAGTCGCAGCGCCAAACTGCGAATAGCGGAACGAAACGATAAACGATAACGGGGGTAATGGTTATGGCAGAACAAGAAGACATAAAACAGTCGGTCGATACGACGGAAAACGAATCAAGCACGGAATCCACCCTCAGTGCGGTGGAGCAGTTCGTGAATCTCGATGAGGAACAGATACACAAACTCGAGTGGAAGAGTATTGTGGGCGGTGAGTTCCTCAACAGTAAATTTGTGCGTAAGCAGATTAAGTTGATTTTGCTCATTGTGGTCTGTCTGTTCTTCTATATCAGTAATCGCTACATCAGTCAGCAAGAAATCATTGAGATAGCTCAACTCAAGGAGCAACTGAAGGATATAAAATACGATGCACTTACCCGCAGCAGCGAGTTGACGGAGCGCAGTAGACAGAGTCGTGTGGAGGACTATCTTAAGGAGAAAGGCGACAGCCTGTTGCAGATATCCACCGTGGCTCCTTTCTTAATTCGTGAGGACAAGTAATAAGTAGTAGGTGTAGTAGCTATGAGTTCAGACGGAAATAAAAGATATACACAGATATATATGGCCTTCGCGCTAATCATGTGTCTGGTGGGTTTTGCGGTTATCGTAAAAGCCGCATATACCATGTATGTGAAGAAGGACTATTGGGAAAAGGTGGCGGAGCGCTTTGTGAAGGAAAACGTGGAGGTGCCGGCGGTTCGCGGTAATATCCTCTCTTCAAACGGTTCGTTGCTCGTGAGCAGTCTGCCGGAGTACAGAATCTATATGGACTATTGTACCTATGGCACGGATAGCCTGCGCCGGGAGAAGGAGTTTCTCAAGAAGGATTCCCTCCTGATGCTCAATCTGGACAGTCTGTGTCTGGGACTGCATCAACTCTTTCCCGACAAGAGCGTGGGGGAGTTTAGGGAGCGCATCTTGAAGGGACGCGAACTGAAGAAACATCACTGGAGCATCTATCCGCACCGCATCTCTTATATTAAATATAAAGAGGTGAAACAACTCCCGTTCTTCCGCATGGGTACCAACAAGAGCGGTTTCCACGTGGATGAATATCGTGACCGTAAGAAACCTTTCGGTTCGTTGGCGGGCAGAACCATCGGTAGTGTCTATACAGACCCGAGCAAGGACTCCGCACGCTTTGGACTGGAACGTAGTTACGATTCCTTGTTGTGCGGCGAACCCGGATTGGTACACCGTCAGAAGGTACTCGGAAAGTATTTGAGTATCATGGATAAGGAACCGGTAAACGGACTGGATATCGTAAGTACGATTGACGTCAATATACAAGACGTGGCAGAGAAAGCCCTGCGCGAAAAGTTGGCAGAAATCAACGCCGAACGCGGTGTGGCGCTGGTGATGGAGGTAGCCACCGGCGAGATAAAAGCCATCGTCAACCTCTCCCGTTTGGACGATGGCAACTTCTACGAAGTGCAAAATCTGGCAGCGACCAACCTAAAGGAACCCGGTTCTACCTTTAAGACCGCCTCCATGATGGTCGCCCTGGAAGACGGCTACGTTCACCGCGGGGATTCCGTAGATGTAGGTTGCGGTATCATGAAAATGCACGGTCGCGACATGAAAGACCACAACTGGCGAAGAGGAGGATACGGACGCATCTCCGTAGATCAAATCCTGATGTACTCCTCCAACGTAGGCGTAAGCTACCTTATAGATAAGTACTATCAGAAAGATCCCGATAAGTTTGTACGAGGTTTAAATCGATTGGGTGTAGGCATACCGTTGCACATCCCCCTGGAGGGAGCGCACGAACCCCGCATCCGTCACCCGAACAAGCGCAATTGGTGGAAGACCACTTTGCCCTGGATGAGTATCGGTTACGAAACCCAGCTCACCCCGCTGCACACCCTCACCTTCTACAACGCCATCGCCAATGGCGGTAAGATGGTACGCCCCAAATTCGTGAAGGCTGCCATGAAGGACGGCGAGATAGTACGCGAGTATCCCACCGAGGTAATCAAGGAAAAAATCTGTTCACAACACACCCTCGATGACATACAAGTGATTCTCGAAAAGGTGGTTAGCGAAGGACTGGGAGCCAAGGCCGGTAGTAAACTCTTCAAAGTCTCCGGTAAAACCGGAACCGCGCAGGTATCCCAAGGAGCCGGCGGTTACAAGACCGGTATCACCCACTACATGGTGAGCTTCGCCGGATATTATCCCTCCGACAATCCGCAGTACAGCAGTATCGTCGTCATAGAAAAGTCCGGTCTGCCGGCTTCCGGAGGTGGACAGTGCGGTCCTGTGTTCAGCAAGATAGCGCACGCCATCATGGCCAAAACCCTGCACCGCGAAGTGGAGGAGGCAAAGGACACCCTGCACAGCATCTATCCCATGGTGAAGAGTGGCGACCTACAGGAAACGGATGCTGCATTGTCCTATCTGGGATTGCCCTACAACGAAGCCTCTTCCAAGTCGGTCTACGGAAGTACCTCCATGGTACAGGGCAAGTATTCTCATGTGAATCAGAGCGTTCGCAAAGGATATGTCCCCAACGTCATCGGCATGGGAGCACGAGACGCCGTCTTCTTGTTGGAAAAAGCGGGCGTAAGCGTATCGCTCTCCGGCAAGGGCAAAGTGAAGAGCCAGAGTCTCCCCGCCAACACCAAGGTGACAAGGGGCATGAAGGTGCATATAGAATTGGAAATATAATATAGACAATAAAAAACAAAGATATGAAACTGGAGAATCTTATCAAGAGAATAAAGCCGATTAAGGTGGTAGGCAGTGTCGACGTAGAGGTCGTCGACGTGGCCATTGATTCTCGTGAGGTAAAGGCCGGGTATCTCTTTTGTGCGGTAAAGGGAACCCAACGCGACGGACATACGTTTATACCGGACGTAATCGCCAAGGGCGCAGTAGCCATCTTGTGCGAAGACCTCCCGGCAGAGATACAAGAAGGGGTTACCTATGTGCAGGTAAAGAACTCGGAGTATGTAGTGGGCGAGGTGGCAACCGTGATGTATGGCAACCCTACCGATCGACTGATCTTGGTGGGCGTGACCGGAACCAACGGCAAGACAACCATCGCTACCTTATTGTATCGTATCTTCCGTAAGTTGGGATACAAGGTGGGACTCTGCTCTACCGTATGTAACTACATCGATGATGAGGCTATCCCGACATCGCACACCACTCCCGACCCCGTGACACTCAACCGCTTGTTGGGGCGCATGGCAGACGAGGGGTGTAAGTATGCCTTTATGGAGGTAAGTTCTCACTCCGTAGCACAGCGCCGCATCGCCGGACTGAAGTTTGCCGGAGGTATCTTTACCAATCTTACACGCGATCACTTGGACTATCACAAGACCTTCGAAAACTATCGCGACGCCAAGAAACTCTTCTTTGACCAGCTACCGAAGGATGCCTTTGCCATCACCAATGTGGACGACCGCAACGGTATGGTGATGGTGCAGAACACCAAAGCCACCGTCAAGACCTATTCACAGCGCACCATGGCAGACTTCAAAGCCAAGATTCTGGAAGAATCCTTCGAAGGAATGGCGCTCGATATCAACGGTAAGGAACTCAGCGTGTTCTTTGTGGGACGTTTCAACGTAAGCAATCTGTTGGCCGTTTACGGAGCCGCCGTCATGCTGGGCAAGTCTCCACAGGAGGTGCTCGTGGCTCTGAGCACCCTCACCCCCGTAAACGGACGCTTTGAAACCCTGCGCTCACCGCGTGGATATACCGTAATCGTGGACTACGCTCACACCCCCGATGCACTGGACAATGTGTTGAGCACCATCAACGAAGTGCTGGACGGCAACGGCAAGGTGTATACCGTTTGCGGTGCCGGTGGTAATCGTGACAAGGGAAAGCGCCCCTTGATGGCACAATCGGCTGTGGCACAGAGCAACTGTGTGGTGATAACCAGTGATAATCCCCGTTTCGAGGAACCGCAAGACATCATCAACGATATGTTGGCAGGACTCTCCAAAGAGCAGTTGGAGAAGACCCTCTCCATCGTAGACCGCAAGGAGGCTATCCGCATGGCATGTAAGTTGGCACAGAAGGGCGACGTCATCCTCATAGCCGGTAAGGGACACGAGGACTACCAGGATGTGAAAGGAGTGAAGCATCATTTCGATGACCACGAGGTGGTACGTGACGTGTTTGCAGGCGAGGCAGAGTAACGAACCCGAACAAGAATCCATTTGAATAAAATACATTATGCTATACTATCTGTTTAGATACTTAGAGACATACAATATCCCGGGTTCCGGAATGTGGCAGTACATCTCCTTCCGTTCCCTTTTGGCGTTTATGTTGGCACTGTGCATCTCGGTGGTGTTCGGTGAGTACTTCATAAAATATATGCACCGAAGAAACATCTCCGAGACACAGAGAGATGCCTCCATCGACCCGTTTGGCGTAAACAAGAAGGGGGTACCTTCTATGGGTGGACTGGTCATCATCCTTGCCATCCTGGTGCCTTGCTTGCTGTTCGGAAAACTCCGTAACATCTATATGATTCTGATGATTATCACTACCGTATGGTTGGGACTGTTGGGTTTTTTGGACGACTACATCAAGGTGATACGTAAGGACAAAGAGGGACTGCACGGCAAATTTAAGATAATCGGTCAAGTAGGTTTGGGTTTCATCGTCGGTCTCACCCTCTACCTCAGTCCCGAGGCAGTGATTCGCGAAAACGTGACCACTCAGCGCAAGGGCACAGAAGTGGTGATACACAAGAGCGAGCCCGTCAAGTCCACCAAGACCACCATCCCCTTTGTGAAGAACAACAATCTGGACTACACCGAGATAATGTCCTTCTGTGGCGATTATAAAGACGCCGCCGGATGGGGACTCGTGGTACTGGTAACCGTACTCGTGGTAACCGCCGTAAGCAACGGATGCAATCTGAACGACGGTATGGACGGTATGGCAGCCGGCAACTCCGCCATCATAGGAGTGGCACTCGGCATACTCGCTTATGTGTCGAGTCACTTGGAGTATGCCAGCTACTTGAACATCATGTACATACCCCAATCGCAAGAATTGGTGGTGGTGATATGTGCCTTTGTGGGAGCCCTCATCGGATTCCTTTGGTACAACGTATTCCCGGCGCAAGTCTTTATGGGCGATACCGGTAGTCTTACCATCGGTGGTATCATCGCCGTGTGCGCCATCATCATTCACAAGGAACTGTTGGTGCCCATCTTGTGCGGCGTATTCCTGGTGGAGAGTTTGAGCGTTATTCTGCAAACACAATATTTCAAGTGGGGAAAGAAACATGGACGCAAGCAACGCATGTTCAAGCGTACACCGATACACGACAACTTCCGTGTGCTGGCCAGTCAGCTGGACAGCGAGTGTACCTATGTGTTTAAGTCATGGCCCAAGCGTCCTGCCCACGAGAGCAAGATAACGGTACGTTTTTGGATTGTAACCATCTTGTTGGCTGCACTCACTATTATAACTTTGAAGATACGATAAGAAACATGAAACGAATAGTCTGTTTAGGAGCTGCCGAGAGCGGCGTGGGAGCTGCCATCTTGGCACAGAAAAAAGGCTTTGAGGTCTTTGTTTCCGATATGGGAAAGATCAAGGAAAGCTACAAACGTATGTTGGACGAGCACCAAATAGCGTGGGAAGAGGGACACCATACCGAGGCGTTGATTCTCAATGCCGATGAGGTGGTGAAGAGTCCGGGTATCCCCGACAATGCTCCTATGATAGTGAAACTTCGCGAGAAGGGTACGCCCATTCTCTCCGAGATAGAGTTTGCCGGTCGTTATACCGATGCCAAGATGATTTGCATCACGGGTAGCAACGGTAAGACCACTACCACGACACTGCTGTACACCATCCTTAAGAATGCCGGTTACAACGTGGGGTTGGCGGGCAATATCGGTAAGAGCCTCGCTCTCCAGGTGGCAGAGGAACAGCACGACTGGTATGTGATAGAACTCAGTTCCTTCCAGTTGGACAATATGTACCAATTCCGTGCCCACATCGCCATCTTGTTGAACATCACTCCCGACCATCTGGATCGTTACGATTTCAAGATGCAGAACTATGTGGACAGCAAGATGCGTATCCTACAGAATATGCAACCCGAGGATACCTTCATCTACTGGGCTGAGGATCCGGTGGTGACGGTGGAACTGCCTAAATACAACGTGACGGCTCAGGTTTCTCCCTTCTCCGTGGAACACCGTGAGGGAGTAACGGCGAGTGTGACAGAGGGAGTGTATCGCATCAACGGCACAACCTCTTTTGAGATGTCGCAGAGCGAATTGGCACTGCCGGGTGTACACAATCTCTACAACCAACTGGCAGCCGGCATTGCGGCGCGTGCGGCAGGAGTGGAGGATGCTGTCCTGCGTCAAACCCTTCATACCTTTGAGGGAGTGGAACATCGTTTGGAGTATGCCGGAACCGTGAACGGAGTGCGCTACATCAACGACTCCAAGGCTACCAATGTGGATGCATGTAAGTATGCGCTCGAGACTATGCCCGATGCCGCTACCGTACTTATTATCGGTGGTAAGGATAAGGGAAATGATTATTCTCTGATTGCCGATCAGGTGAGACGTAAGTGTAAGGCGCTGGTTTATCTGGGAGCCGACAATGCGAAGTTGCACGCTTACTTTGATGGCTTCGGTCTCAAGGTTTACGACACTCACAGCATGAAGGAGTGCGTGGAGGCGTGTGCTGCCTGTGCCGTCTCCGGTGATAGTGTACTGCTGAGTCCTTGTTGCGCCAGCTTCGACCTCTTTAAAAATATGGAGGACCGAGGTGACCAATTCAAGGGATTGGTAGCGGCCATGCAACAGAAATAAAACGGAATAATAGAATCAAAAAAGGAACTGCATAATGGGATTTTTTCAACGGGATTTCTTTAAGGGAGATAAGGTCATCTGGATGATTTTCTTCTTCCTTTGCCTCATCTCCATCTTGGAGGTGTTTAGTGCTGCCAGTACGCTGACCTATAAGAGCAACAATATCTGGAAACCTATCACACAGCACATCTTCTATTTAGGTATTGGAACCGTGATGGTGCTGTTTGTACACAACATCCCATGTCGTTATTTCAAGTTGATACCGGTGAGTCTGGCGATTATCGTACCGGTACTTCTCTACACCTCTGTGGCGGGAGTGGTACAGAACGGAGGTGCCCGCTGGATTGATATACTGGGCATCACCATCCAACCCTCGGAGTTTGCCAAGGGTATTCTTGTGGTGTTCACGGCAGTGGTGCTTTCCATCAACCAAAACGAAAAGGGTGCCGACCCCAATGCCTTCAAAATAATAATAATTTGTACGGCTATTATCTGCGCCCTTATCGGAACGGAAAACCTCTCCACGGCAGCCATGCTCTTTGCCGTAATCTGCATGATGATGTTCATAGGGCGAGTGCCTTTGTCGCAGTTGGGAAAGATGTTTGGCGTTATTGCCATCGCCGGACTGGTGGGGATATTGACCCTCTCGGCCATCCCCAAGGAAACCATTTCCAATGTCCCGAAGTTGCAACGTTTCACCACCTGGTCAAACCGTATCGAGAACTTCTCTCAAAAGAAGTCGGATGTCACACCGGACTCCTTCGATATCGATAAGGATGCTCAGATAGCCCACGCCAATATAGCCATCGCCACCGGCGGTGTACTCGGCAAGATGCCCGGCAACTCCGTGGAGCGTGACTTCCTGTCGCAGGCCTTTTCCGACTTCATCTTTGCCATCATTATAGAAGAGGTGGGGTTGGTAGGCGGTGCTGTTGTGGTGCTCCTCTATCTCATACTCCTCTTGCGAGTGGCGCAGATAGCCCGAAACTGCAAAAACCGATTCCCTGCATTCCTCATTATGGGACTAGCCCTTCTGTTGGTGACACAAGCCCTTATCAACATGATGGTTGCCGTGGGACTGTTCCCCGTAACGGGACAACCGCTCCCCCTCATCAGTCGAGGCGGAACCTCCACCATCATTAACTGTATCTATATAGGTATGATACTGAGTGTGTGTCAATATGCAAAGAAGAACGATGACGTGGAGACGACAGAACCCACCTCCACACCGTTGGCAACGAACCCTTGAAAGTGTTTTTTCGCAAAAATAGATAAGAAAAAAGAGGCATTATAGCAAAAATATTGCTATCTTTGTCCGAAAATTGAAAATAGACGATGCAAGACAAATTACGAGTTATCATAAGTGGCGGTGGAACCGGAGGCCACATCTTTCCGGCAGTTTCCATAGCCAACGCTTTGAAGAAGAAAAATCCGGAAACGGAGATTCTGTTTGTGGGCGCACAAGGACGCATGGAGATGCAGCGCGTTCCCGATGCCGGCTATCCCATCAAGGGACTGCCCATCTGCGGCTTCGACAGAAAGAATATGCTTAAAAATATAAAGGTGCTGTTCAAAATATGGAAGAGTAGACGAATGGCACGTAAGATTATAAAGGACTTTAAGCCGATGGTGGCAGTAGGAGTGGGTGGATATGCCAGCGGTCCTACACTGAACATGGCGGAGCAGATGGGTATCCCGACGCTCTTGCAGGAGCAGAATTCTTATGCCGGCGTCACCAACAAGTTGTTGGCAAAGAAGGCAGGTAAGATTTGTGTGGCTTACGAGGGAATGGAGCGATTCTTCCCGGCCGATAAGATTGTGATGACCGGTAACCCGGTTCGTCAAAATCTCTTGGAAACGACGGCAACACGTGAGGAGGCTCTTGCTACCTTCTCTTTCTCTCCCGAAAAGAAAACCTTGTTGATTGTAGGCGGTAGTTTGGGGGCTCGCACCATGAACGAGAGTGTGCTCTCACACCTGGAGGAGATTAAGAACAGCGATTTGCAGGTGATTTGGCAAACCGGTAAGTACTACTCCAAGCAGATACAGGAGTCTTTGGCAAAGACCGGTAAACCGGACAATCTCTTCGTGACCGATTTTATCTCGGATATGGGCATCGCCTATAAGGCAGCCGACTTGGTGATTTCGCGTGCCGGAGCAGGCAGCATCTCCGAGTTCTGCTTGTTGGGCAAACCGGTGATTTTGGTTCCTTCTCCCAATGTGGCAGAAGACCATCAGACCAAGAATGCCTTGGCACTGGTCGACAAGGGTGCCGCTCTCTACGTAAAGGATGTGGAGGCCAAGGAGAAGTTGATGGCACTGGCAATGCAAACCGTGCAAAAGGCGGATGCACTCCAATTGCTCAGCACCAACATCCGCAAGATGGCGTTCGAAAACTCTGCCGACACTATTGCCGAAGAGGTATATAAGTTGGCGATTCAATACAGAGACAAAAAGAAGTAAGAAGCATGGAACTGAAGGAAGTTAAAGCGGTCTATTTTGTGGGAATCGGCGGCATCGGCATGAGTGCTATCGCTCGCTATTTCCTGAATCTGAATATACCGGTCGGTGGATACGATAAGACACCGTCCGACCTAACGCGCAAACTGGAGACGGAGGGCGCACAGATACATTATGAGGAATCGGTAGAACAAATAGCCGAGGTGTTTAAGAACCCGGCAAACTGTTTGGTGATATATACCCCCGCCATCCCGGCAGAGCATGCCGAGTTGGTGTACTTCAGAGCAAACGGATTTGATATCCAAAAGCGTGCTCAGGTGTTGGGCACCTTGACTAAGACGCACAAGGGAATGTGCGTGGCGGGTACCCACGGTAAGACAACCACCAGTACCATGGCGGCACATCTCTTTCATCAGAGTCATGTGGATTGCAATGCCTTTCTGGGGGGTATCAGTAAGAACTACGGTACCAACTACATCCTCTCCAAGGAGAGCGATTATGTGGTGATAGAGGCCGATGAGTTTGATCGTTCTTTTCACCATTTGCGCCCTTTTGCAACGGTGATTACCGCAACGGATCCGGATCATCTGGATATCTATGGTACCAAGGAGGCGTATTTGGAGAGTTTTGCGGTTTATTCCTCACTGGTACAACCCGGTGGTGCTCTGATTATCCACGAAGGATTGGAGATGAAGGCACGTCCGCAAGAGGGAGTGCGCGTTTATAGCTACGGACTCGAAAGCGGTGACTTTCATGCGGAAAACATACGGGTGGGAAACGGTGAGATAGATTTCGATTTCGTCTCTCCGTTTGGCAACATCCGAGATGTGCGCTTGGGGGTACCCGTACACATCAATATAGAAAACGGTATCGCAGCCATGGCTTTGGCTCAGATAGGCGGTGTGAGCAACGAGGAGATAAAGGCGGCTATGCCTACCTTCCGCGGAGTGGATCGTCGTTTCGACTTCAAAATAAAGAACGATAAAATCGTTTTCCTGAGCGACTATGCTCATCACCCCGAAGAGATACGTCAGAGTGCCAAGTCTATCAAGGCCCTCTATGCCGACCGCAAGGTAACGGCTCTCTTCCAACCTCACCTCTACACCCGTACCCGCGATTTCTATCGTGAGTTTGCCGACAGCCTATCGCTGCTCGATGAGGTGATACTCGTAGACATCTATCCCGCACGTGAAGCTCCCATCCCCGGAGTAACCTCCAAGTTGATTTACGACAATCTCCGTCCGGGAATCGAAAAGCAGATGTGTCACAAGGAGGATGTGCTGCAATTGGTGAAGGACCGTGACTTCGATGTGCTCATAGTACTCGGTGCCGGTGATTTGGATAATTATGTTCCCGAAATAACTCGAATACTCGAAAATAAATGATAAAGAAAGTACTGCTTCTGCTCTGTCTGTTAGGCTTTTTTGTCTATCTGATACTGGCTATCACCTGCTTCAACAAGCCGGATGACACTCGTTTGTGTCGCAATGTGAATCTTGTCATAGAGGACAGTGTGCAAGCAGGCTTCATAGATGCAAAGGAAACCATGGAACTCCTGAAACGTGAGAAGGTGTATCCCGTGGGAAAGAAACGTGCGGAAATCAATACACGCCAAATCGAGAATACGTTGCTGAAGAATCCTTTTATCAAGAAAGCGGATTGCTACATCACCTCCGGTGGCGATGTGACCATTCGAATCGAACAGCGATTGCCTGTGTTGCGCGTGATGGCGAACAACGGTGAGGATTATTATCTGGATAATACCGGCCACATCATGTCACAGAGTCGATACGCCGCTCATCTGCCGGTGGCTACGGGATATATAACCGCCGATTATGCAGAGCGTTATCTGGTGGATATTGCCAAAATGCTGAAGGACGATGCGTTCTGGGATAGCCAGGTGGAGCAAATCAATGTACTCAAAAACGGCGATGTGGAGCTTATTCCTCGTGTGGGAGACCATGTGCTCAGTATGGGCTCGCCCAAGTATATGGACGGAAAGCTCGAACGCATGAAGGAGTTCTACAAGGATGTCATGCCACAGGTGGGATGGAACAAGTACGAAAGCATCAATCTCGAGTTTGATAATCAAATAATATGTAAGAAGAAAAAGTGATATAAGATGGTAGAAGATAAGGACTTTGTAGTAGCCATAGAATTAGGCTCGTCACGCATATCGGGTATAGCCGGCAGGCGATGCGCCGATGGTAGTTTTGAGGTATTGGCCTTTGCCGAGGAGAAAGACCCGGCATGCATACAGAAAGGCGCAGTCTTTAACATAGAGAAGACCGGTAAGTGTGTTAAAAGCATTATCGATCAGTTGGGCAATACGCTCGGTTGCCACATCTCGCAGGTGTATGTGGGAGTGAGCGGAAAATCGCTCCGAACGGTGCGTAACCGCATCTCTCGTACACTGGAACCGGAGACGGTTGTAACCAATGAGATTGTGGACAACCTGTTGGATACCAACCTCAATACCGGCTATCACGACCAGAGTATCTTGCATGTTATCTCACAGGAGTATAAGGTGGGCTCTTCTCTCACCATGGAACCGGTGGGCGTACCCTGCGGACAGATAGACGGTGAGTTTCTCAACATCGTTGCCAACAACAAGATTATATCACTCGTAGAAGACAGTTTGCGTTCGGAGGGTATCCGCTGGGCAGGCGAGCCCATCGCACCGCTGGAACTTGCCAACGGTGTACTTACCGATAACGAAAAACGCAGCGGTTGTGTTCTGGTGGACTTCGGAGCACAGACCACTACCGTGTCTATCTATAAGAACAATGTCCTTCGTCATCTTGCCGTCATCCCGTTGGGAGGAGATAATATCACCAAGGATTTGTGCGATATCGGCGTGGAAGAGGATGAGGCCGAACGCATCAAGATAAAGCATACGTCGGCTTATACGAATATCGGTGATTTGAAGGACGACGAAAGTATAACGCTTTCCGGTGACCGCCCCATCAAAGCTTCGTTGCTGATGGATATCGTTGAGGCTCGTGTGGAGGAGATATTGGACAATGTTTCCGAACAGATAAGTGCGGCCGGTCACAACGCAGACAGCCTGATTGGTGGTATGGTGATTACCGGAGGTGCCAGCAATATGCGAAATCTGGCTGCTGCCATCGAGGAGCGTATTAAAATAAATAAGGTGCGCTTTGCCAAGACCGTAACCAACACTGTGAAGAGCAGGATTCCGGCACTCAATGCCAAGGATGGCGTCTACTGTACATTGCTCAGCTTGATGATGGCGGGAAAGGACAACTGTGTGTCTGCTATCGTGGAAGAGGAACCGGAAGAGCCGGTTGTGGAAACTCCGGTAGAAGCGCCCGCAGCGGAACCGGAAAAAACACCGGAAGTGGCGGAAACACCCGTAGAACCGGAACCCGCCCCGGCACCCAAGGAAACGAAAAAATCCGGCGGGTGGATGAATTTCAAGAGAGGTATTACCAAAATGATAGATGCCTTGACCGGCGATGAAGATTAAAAACAGAAGAAAATGGACTCAACATTAGATTTTAAATTGGCTACCAGTAAACCTTGCATTATAAAGGTTATAGGCGTAGGTGGTGGCGGTGGTAATGCTGTCAACCATATGTATAAGGAGGGTATTCACGATGTGACATTCGCCATGTGTAATACCGATAAGCAGGCTTTGAGCGATTCTCCCGTTCCCGTTAAGATTCAGTTGGGAACCGAGGGATTGGGTGCGGGCAACCGTCCGGAAAAAGCGCGCGAGGCTGCCAAGGAGACCATTGAGGAGATTAAAAAACTCTTTATGGATGGCACCAAAATGGCGTTCATTACAGCCGGTATGGGCGGTGGAACGGGAACCGGTGCGGCTCCTATCATTGCCGGAACGGCGAAGGAAATGGGTATCCTTACGGTGGGTATCGTGACCATACCGTTTAAGTTTGAGGGTAATAAGAAAATTGACCAGGCACTCGACGGTGTGGATGAGATGGCTAAAAACGTAGACGCTCTCTTGGTTATTAATAATGAACGCCTGCGAGAAATCTATCCGGACCTTACGGTGCTGAACGCTTTTGGTAAAGCGGATGATACACTGTCTGTCGCAGCAAAGAGTATAGCGGAGATTATTACACTGCACGGTTTGATGAATCTTGACTTCAACGATGTGAAGACGGTTCTGAAAGATGGTGGTGTCGCTATCATGAGTACGGGCTATGGCGAGGGCGAAAATCGTGTCAGTCAGGCCATCCAAAATGCTCTGCACTCTCCGTTGCTCAGCAACAACGATATCTTCAATTCCAAAAAAATCCTGCTCTCCGTTTCCTTCAGCAACGACAAACCGGAGAACGAACTCAAGATGGAGGAGATGAACGAGGTGAACAGCTTCATGGAGCGCTTCAAACAGGACGTGGAGACCAAGACCGGTCTATTCACCGACCCCGAACTGAACGACCGTGTAAAGGTAACCATCCTTGCTTCCGGATTCGGCCTGGATGTGGTGGACGGTATGGAAGACCTAATGGAAGCTCGTGCCAAAGAGGAAGCTCGTCTCACGAAGGAAGACGAGGAACTCGTGGAGAAGAACGATATCCGTCGCGGTCATTACTACGGTACCGGTTCGGAGATTCGCAAGAAATCGCATGCCATCTTCCGCTTTACACAGGATGAGTTGGGCAACGATGATGTCATCTCCCTGGTTGACGAGAGTCCTACTTACAAACGTAAGAAGGAGATGGTGGAGCGCTTCCATACTCGTGGTAATGTAAACGGAAACGACCCCTCCGCCGATACACATGTGATAACGTTTTCATAAAAATATAGAGAAGAAATGGCACTTTTTGAACAAATCAACGAAGACATTAAGTCGGCGATGAAGGCACGCGATAAGGTGCGCCTGGATACGCTTAGAAACATCAAGAAGTATTTCTTGGAGGCGAAGACGGCGCCCGGAGCCAACGATGAGTTGACAGATGATACCGCCTTGAAGATTCTTACCAAGATGGCAAAACAGGGCAAGGATGCTGCAGCTCTCTTTACGCAGCAGAATCGTCCGGATTTGGCATCCGATGAGTTGGCTCAGGTGAAGGTGATTGAGGAGTATCTCCCCGAACAGATGTCCCCCGAGGCTTTGGAGGCTGCTATCAAGAGCATCATTGAGGCTGTTGGAGCAACGTCCATGAAGGATATGGGCAAGGTGATGGGAGCTGCGACAAAGCAACTCGCCGGTAAAGCCGAAGGAAAACTTATTTCCGAGACCGTAAAAAAACTGTTGGCGTAAGTCAACAGTTTTTTTTGCTTGAATCGTTATGTGGGTGTGTTACTTGAATAGCTCCTGCAAGACCTCCAACGATTTTATCTCACCAAACTCCGGGATATGTACCCGGTAGTAATAGAGGATAGCCTCCGCGCAACAATTGCGCGCTCTGCTGTTGAGACGGAACCCGTCCATGCTCTGATAGGTGCAGCGCAGAAGACGTATTATAAAATAGGTGTAATTCGGCGAGAAAACCACCTTGCCAAAACTCGAGTCTCGTGTAAATCCGGCCGATTGCACATCAAAGTAGCATCCACGTCCCGGATACTCCAATTCCGGACAGATACCCAGTTTTCGTGCCAATCCCACCATGAAGACCAAATGAAAGTTCGCATACCCCGTTTTCGCTTCGTCCAACCACGCAATCGATTCGCACAAAAACGAGAACAGCAGCGCATCCGCCGGCTCCTTTCGCAATGCATACTTCAGAACCTCCGCCACAAAGAATGCAATTGCCGACTTGGTGGGATTGAAAGGAATGTCAAGCAACGGAAAGATAAATACCCCCTCCTTCAACTTGAACAATCCGTTCTCGCTACGACGAGTAACCGTCAACTCCACCGGTGACAACGCGGAAAACAGATGCCTCACCTCGCGCGCTTTCTTGTTGTTGCCCCGAGGTACCAACACCCCCACACGACCATGTTCCGCAGAAAACACTTCCGCAATGGCCGAATCATCGTTGTAATTTTGGAGTTGAATCACCACTCCTCGTATTGTTTCAATCATTACCGTCACGGAGACGCCTTGGTGCAATCCCCATGCAAATGTACGAAATGGATTTGAAAGAAACAGCTATTCGAGGCGCTAAAGTGGTTCAAAACCCCAAAACTTCCGCTTATACTAGTGGAAAAAGATTCAAAAATCGCTTTTTTATCCTCTTTTGCGAAAAAAAACCATGAAATGTTTTGTGGAATAGATTTTTTGCCGTACCTTTGCATCGCAAAACCCGATAAAGGGGTTGAGAGACAACGAGACTAAAAATAACGGTCCATTCGTCTATCGGTTAGGA
>CAYSOK010000018.1:0-5494 GCA_964432645.1 uncultured Bacteroidaceae bacterium
GAGAGGAGAAGGCGGCAAAGTCGGCACATGCTTCACCCAGCATCTGTCCGGTGAAGTCGAAGATTTCTTGTGCCACCTTATCGCCCTTTCCGGCGGCCATAGCCACGTCTCTTGACTCTATCTTTTCGGAATCGAGTTGACGTAACAAGCTAGGTTTATCGCTCTTGGCTAGTATCTCACGGGCGGTACGTGCCACTCCGGTGGCAGAGCAATAGGTTTCCAAACAACCTTTGCGTCCGCAGCCACAGACACGTCCGTTTTCACCACGAACCATGGTCACGTGTCCAAGTTCTCCGGCAAAGCCATCGCATCCATAGAGCACTTCGCCGTTGACAACGATACCGCTACCCACACCAGTGCCCAGAGTGATGACGATGAAGTTCTTCATGCCTTTTGCCACGCCGTAGACCATTTCGCCTATAGCAGCGGCATTGGCGTCGTTGGTGAGAGCCACGGGGATGCCGAGGGCATCGCTAAACATCTGTGCAAGTGGGACGATGCCCTTCCAAGCCAGGTTCGGAGCGTGCTCTATGGTACCTCGATAGAAGTTGCCATTGGGGGCTCCAATGCCCATAGCACGCACTTTTTCTATGCCGCCTACACTGTGGAGCATCTCCTTAATGGCTTCCGCTCCCGCCTCCACATAGTCGTCCACCAAGGGGTAGGCTTTGGTAGGGATGGTTGTGGTGGTCACGATGTTGCCTTGCTTGTCTACCACTCCGAAGACGGAGTTGGTGCCGCCAAGGTCCAATCCTATTACATACGGTTTTTCTTCCATTTATTTATTATATGATTTTGATGTTATACTTTAGATTATGGTACAAACGTACAAAAAAAAGTCGGATTATGGGGAATAAGTAGTGATAAAAACCGTATATTGGGGTAAAAAAAGCGGAGAACCTCCGTTTTAAAGGGGTTCTCCGCTTTTTTTATGTACTGTTACCTATGTAAACAGCTACGAGAGAGCTATCCACAGGTTCTTGTATGTTTCCACCATTCGGGATGTTTTATGTGCCGGTTTTTTGAGGACGCTCCACGAAGCGTCCCTACACTGTGGATGGCTCTCTCGGAGTTGTTTATACAAATCCGAAACTTGAGTTACTTGAACTTCGAAGACTTACAACGCTACGTAATTCGATGTAAAGGAGATGGTCTTTTTCGCCGTGGTTCCGGCACAAGAACTACCCAGATAGAAACCGTTCCACTCACTCACAGCATCCGTCGGAGCCTTGGTACCCGTCTTCACATAATACGTACTACCCTTCACAAACGACGGCGTCGTCAACACAGAATAACATCCCGACATGGAGAATGGCAATAAAAACGTAAAGATGTTACTCCCCTGACTATCACTCACCGTAAGATACTGACTCTTTGTGAGTGTGAGCGATTTAAGCAACGCCGTAGGCTGCGTAGCCGTAGACGCTGTAGGCACACTCGGAGCGCTACTCTGCGCACTACCCATGGTGAAGAGATATCCACCCGTCACCTTCACCGCAGCATTGTCACAATCGAGTCCTTCCTCGGGCGAACCGGCAGCACTGAGCGCCAACACCACACCGCCGTTGATGGTCACAGCACCCGATGCAGAGCTATTGGAATCTATCGCATCGTTGCCCGTACTCCAACAATACACACGTCCTCCATTAAAGACGATGCTGCCGCTGGAGTTGATACAATCATCGTACGCCTTGATGTAGATGTCCCCATCGTTCACCGCAATCGATGTCTTACTCTCAATCCCCTCGGACCCATCCGTCGAGGTAGATACATTAATAGAGCCGCCGTTTACGGTAATCGTCCCCTGCGCCTTTATTGCCTTGGCACTGGAAGAGGTAGAGGATGCTGTAGTGGTGGTACCACCATTGCCATTATTGTTCCATCCACCACCATTGTTGTTCCATCCACCGCCGAAGCCACCACCTCCCATACCACCGAAGCCGGCACGCATGGCTGAAGAATTGCCGTAGCGAGTACCTGTGGTGGTGGCATCGAGTGTCAAGAGATGAGTCTCGTCACCCAAGGTCATCTGTTTGAGCCCCTTGACACACTTACCACCGGTACCCGTGCTCTTGAGCGTAAAATTGCCCGCTAGGAGATAGAGATTATCATCCCCCTTTATGCAGCAAGCGGAATAGCTATCGGTTGCGGAAGCCGATGACTTATAGCTTCCTGCTGCACCCGATGTAGTGATGGTGACATCGCCCCCCGTGAAGGTGCCGACACCATCTATGGAGATGCCCTTGCCGGCAGTGCCGGAGTGCGTCATGGTGATGGTGCCGCCCTTCTGAGTGTATGTAGTACTCTTGATTCCGGAGCAGTATGAGGGGTCGTAATCGGTCACGATAGGAGCTCCGGAGAGTGTCATGTCTATCACACCACCGTTAACATTAAGTGTCTCTGCACTAATACCCTTGGAGGCATCGCCGCTAACAGTGAATGTCATTTTGCCGCCGTTGATAACCAGGTTTTGCGAAGCTTTGACAGCCTTT
Organism: uncultured Bacteroidaceae bacterium; assembly: GCA_964432645.1. Lineage (GTDB taxonomy): Bacteria > Bacteroidota > Bacteroidia > Bacteroidales > Bacteroidaceae > CAZUTW01. The sequence goes on from CAYSOK010000018.1 coordinate 2,493, forward strand.
GATTCGGTGGAGGAGACCGTGAAGGTCATCTCGCCGCCGTCAAGGGTACCGGAGTTCTCCACCAGGAGTCCTTCGCTGTCGGAGCTTGAGCAGAGGACATGAAGCTCTGCTCCCTCCCGGATGTTAAAATTTGCCGTTTGAATGGCTGAGGAGGCTGCTTCACCGTCGATGTTTGCGGTGACGCTGCCGCCGGTGTGGATGTAGTTGCCGCCCACTTTGATGCCTTTACTCTTCTTGCCGGAGTTGGTCACAGAGATGGTTCCGGCGGTCACAGTGAGGTCACCGTCCACCTTGATTCCCATACACTTATGTGGGTCGTCGGCATCTTCGGAGACGGTACACTTACCGCCATTGGCTGCTACGGTGATGAGGGTGGTGTTTTCGTCTTCATTGACCACCATGCTGTCATCGGTTTGTATACCGCGGGAGCCGTTGCCATTGGCTTCTATATCGATAGTACCACCGCTGATGGTGATGAGTCCGTCGGCCTTCAGACCCTTAGAGTCTTCGGCATCGAGGACGGCGGTGATGGAGCCACCGCGTACCATGAGTTGTCCGTTGAGTTCGTCGCTGGCATCGCCGGTCACTTCGGCTTGTATGGCATCGCCTCCCACCTTATTTATAAGGATGTTTCCGCCGTTCATACGGAAGTATTGTCCGGCGTGTATGCCATCGCTCTCGGCGGAGGGGATGGTGAGGGTACCGACGGATTTCTTAATCAAGCAGTACTCTTTGGTGGAGATGGCGTGCTTGCTGTTACCGGTGACGGTGAGGGAGCCTGCGCCGGAAATCTCCAGGTGTCCCTTGCAGTAGAGGGCAGCCTTTTGTGAACCACCTGCGGCATCTGTAAGGCTGTTGGTGGTACCATCTGCCAGTCGTAGTTCGGTGCGCTTACCGGACTCTATATCTAGGGCTGCACCGGTGGTGGAGACAAGATTTAATCCGTTGAGCAACAGGGTACATTTATAACTTCCGTTGTAGGTGAAGGAACCGTTGGTGGAGGTTCCGGAGAGCTCGTAGGTCACCTCTTCGCCGTCGGTTTGGGTGGAGGTGAGGGTGACATTGGCACCACTGACCGTAGCACTCACCTTGCCCTGCAGCGCTGTGGGGATGACAACGGATGCAGAGCTACCGTTGTACGTCACCTGCACATTATCAGCCTCTATGGGAGCACGGAAGGAGATGCTATCAATATCGTTCACAGAGTAGTTGGTGCCGGCGATGGTGAGAATACGTGCGAGTTTATCGTACGTCATGTCTCCGGCATTGGAAATCTCCACGGGGGTGATTCCGCTTTTTTGGTATATATACATGGTTTGCTGTGCGAGAGCGGGAGTGAGAACACCGGTGCACAGAGCCATGATTAGGGGTATTCGTTTCATATTCTTACGTTTATCATTGTTCTTGTTTGAGGATGATGTCGGCCACTTTGGTGATGTCGCCTACGGTAATATCCTCGTTGTCGTCCATATCGGCAGCTACGGCATCGCCGTTATCGGTTTCTCCGGAGAGGATCATTTCGGCGATGGAGGTGATGTCACCTACGGAGATGTTTCCATCGCCGTTTACGTCACCGGGTTGGTTCTCTGTGAACTTCATCTTCTCGAAGGTATCGAGGGAGATGTTTCGGGTGCCGTCGGTGAGGTTTATCACCATCTCGTCCTCCGTAAAGAGGATGCTTCCGAGTTGGGTGATTTCGACGGCTGTTTTATCGCCGTTGTTTTTCACTGTCAGATAGTTCAGTGTATCGGCGTTGGAAACCATCGGGAGCAACAGGGCGGCGATGGATAGCGCATAGATGTATTTTCGTTTCATACGACTTATCTATTTTTTAGGTTCATTCTTTATTGGACACGCAATGGGGCGTATGGTTTAATCGCTATTATCCACGGCACCTACAACTTGTCCTCCGTTCTTTGTATATGTACCGTAAACGCGGATGGCTTTACTCTTCTTACCGGTGTTCGTCACTACCACTTTGCCGGCATCTATGGTGAGATTGCCTTCCACTTTTATACCCATACACTTATGTGGATCGTCGGCGTCCTCGGGGACGGTACACTTGGCTCCGGCTGCGGCGATGGTAATCTCGGGAGCACCATTTTCCCCCTCTCCTATCCACATATTCCCGGAGGTCTGTATGCCGCGGGACCCGTTTCCATTGGCTTGAATGTCTATCTTGCCTCCGGTGACGGTAATCAAGCTGTCTGCCTTCAGTCCCTTGGAGTCTTGTTGGTCGAGTACCGCGGTGATGGAACCGTCGCGCACAAAGAGTTGTCCGTTGTATTCGTCCGTAGGATCATCGGTTGCCTCGGCTTGTATGGCATCGCTTCCCACCTTATTTATAATAACCGTACCACCGTTCATGCGGAAATATTGTCCGGCGTGTATACCATCGCTCTCGGCGGAGAGGATGGTGAGCCTGCCGGTGCTCTTCTTGAGCAGAAGATACTCTTTGGTGGAGAGAGCATGGCGGGTGTTTCCGGTGAGGGTTAGAGAACCGCTACCGGAAATTTCCAGGTGTCCCTTGCAGTAGAAGGCAGCTTTCTGCGTGCCGTTGGGAGCATCTTCCAGTGTATTTTCCGTACCCTCGGATAGGTGCATGGCAATGCGTTTACCACACTCTATATCGATGACTGCACCGGTGGTGGAGACGAGGTTTAGTCCCTCAAGCATCAGGGTGCATTTGTAACTGCCGTTATAGGTGAAGGAACCGTTGGTGGAGGTTCCGGAGAGTCGGTAACTGATTTCCTTCGACTCGTTGGTGGAGGTGAGGGTGACGTCGGCTCCATGGACGTCGCAAGTGACGCCTTTCACGCCGGAAGGGATAAGGACGGTTGCAGTGTCGCCGAGGTATTGTACGTAGACGGTGCGTGTGGCGTCTACGGGGAGGGTTGTGCTGACTTCATCGTCATCGCTCACACTACAGGAGAGGGGGATGAGGGTTGTTAAGAGTAGGAGAAGGAGTGTAAATCCTATTCGTGAGACTTCCCGCGTGGGGA
>CAYSOK010000018.1:5594-15262 GCA_964432645.1 uncultured Bacteroidaceae bacterium
AACTGCTCACTCTGCGATTTTTGCCTATATGCTTTCATCTTCCTATACTATTTTAATTTCAACGAATAACTGATGCTCAGGGCATAAAGGTTGAGGTCACTGGCGAACTTACGCTGATAATAATACCCCACGCTCAGGGTGTTTTGCTTGTTGATTTTGTAATCCACACCCACCGCATAACGCATCTTTTTGAAATTGAAATCACTGTTCAAATTGTTAACTATCTCTACGGATGCATACGGGTCGAACTTGCACTTACGTGTATTATACTCCACCTTAACGCGCTGACGGAGAGCATTCTTCTCATCCACATCGTAATCCTTGGTACCATCCGAGGTGTCCTCCACCGGGACGATATCCACCAGGTCGTATCCTCCTGTCTCGGGATTAATCACGGACGAATAGCGCAGTGCATCCTTCGTGCGAGCCACGGAACGCTTACCCTCGTAGGTGTACTGATAACGCTCGCGCAGAGAAAACGTGAAACGACTTTTGGTGAAACTCGCGGTGAGATCCATACAGAAACGATGACGGTGCGACCAATTGGCGGCATAGGAACTGCGATTGAGCACATAATATCCATCGTCATAATCCGCTGTATTCTTTATCTTGGTCGTTGCCGGATTGTAGTCACAGAGAAAGATGTAGCTCACTCCAAAACGCAAAAATGAGAGTAGACGCACATCGGCTCCTACCCCCAAGTCCCAACGATCTACATTCTTCAGATTGTCGTCCATGCGGAAGTCTCCCTCCGCCGACAGCTTAAATCCTTTCGAGACCTTCTTAGACGCCTCTGCCGATGTCCAAAGGCCAAAGCCCTCTTGCGCCTGTGCCACACCCACGGGGGCTAAGCACAGGGCAAGGAGTAATATTTTTGATTTGTGTGTCATACGGATTTAGGAAGTTTAGTGACACTGTTTACGGTGTTTACCTCGCTGTCGTGATAGTAGACTTTGAGGAGTGTGGCATCCTTGAGAAAGTCTATGGAACCTATCTCCACACGTATGATATCCAGTCCGGTACGTGTCTTAAGGTCGGCTATCAACGCCTCTCTTTTATCGGGCGTAATCAGTTCGATATTGTCGTACTTTATAAACTTGCACTGCGGACGCTCCATGAGTTTGCTGCGCTCCAATGCCCAAGTGAGAGCCACTACAAGGATGTTGGCAAGAGCCAACTCCGCCAGACTCACCTTGCCTGCCATGGCATTGATGACGGATATGGCAACCACAAAGAAGAGATAGGTCATCTCGCGGATGGGCACCGTCTCGGTGCGGTAACGGATGATGCCGAAGATGGCAAAGAGTCCGAGGGCGGCTCCTATCTTCATCTTGGCTCCCTCCATGAGGAACACCAGCATGAAGATGGCGGTGGAGATGAGGATGAAGGTGAAGAGATAGTCCTGTCTACGACTCTTGGGATAGTAGAAGTAACGTACTATGCCGCAAACGATTACAGCGTTGATAATAAATCGAACCAGCAGGTCGAACACGCCTTCCACATCGATTAAACGATTGCCGAAGAGCTCCATTGTTGCCCATAGGGGCTGTTGCAAAGATTCCATATATTTATTGTTTGTTTTTGATTATCTTAGGATTTGTTTTCTTGTAGCTTCTGCAAGGTTTCCTCGCCAAACCCGGTGGTGAGTTTCCTGAGTCGAGTGATTTTCGGTTTGAAGTTGTTCTGCTTCAAACGCTTGTTGGTGAGCACGGTACCGATGCAATACTTGCTGAAACCGGAGGGCTTTATGCGGAGTTCCCGCAGGAGAGCCTTTACCGGGGAGAACACATTGCCGTCGCGCTTGAGTTCCACTATCACCAAATCGCCGGTTTCGGAGTGTTCACCGGTCTCAAAATTGTCGAAACAGACATCGAAATCGATGGTGAGTCGCTCCGTCTTCGCCTTGTTAACCAGGGTGATACGATGGAAGCGATTCTGCAAACAGGGTTCCAATCCCCGGAGATGCACATGTGCACGCTCCTGAAGGAAGAGTTCCGTACGTTCCTGCGGCGTGGTGGCATCCTTATAGTTGCCCACCGGGTCATCGCCATGGGCTATGAGCCACTCCTGATACTGCTTGATGACCTCCTGCCCCTCCACATCGATACGTTTCTTTTTGGTACGCCCATGGTTATCCTTCTTCTTCACCTCCAGAAAGGTGATGTTGGAGTCCAGATAGGTGCGCACGCGAACCTTGTAGCGAGGAGCGCATCCGTCGCGATGTTCCGTGAAGAAACGATGTTCATCGGTATCCCAATAAATGGTCTTGTAGGAGGCAATCACTTTGTCATCTATTTTCTGAACATAGTACTTCCCCTCCACCAATTCCAGCAGCCGCAGAAGTTTCGCCTTATTGGTCACGAATTTACTGTCTATCCGGTTCATCAATCGAATAGAGGACATCTCTTCGAGGGAGATGGGTTCCAAACGGTTCAACCGTTCCAATATCTTCTCATTCATTTTTCATGAAAATGATGTGTTAATGTATTCCGTTAGTTGTTTTAGGACTATGTGCTGTGTGTGACACATGTTTTGTGGGCAAAGGTATATAAAAAATGCTGTTTTCGCAAAAAAACTTACAGAAAAACCTAAAAAATAATTGTTTTTTTAGAAAATTCCGATGAAAAGATTGGTGCAAAGAGAGAAAAACACTACTTTTGTTTGATATATAGTAAACAGACGTATAAATCATAAATCAAGGAGTAATCTTATGATAGATGTAAAGACTTGTCTCGCTGAAAGCGAAGAGAAAATGGAGATGGCAGTGATGTACCTCGATGAGGCACTCTCTCACATTCGTGCCGGAAAGGCCAGTGTAAAAATTCTGGATGGTATCCGCGTGGATTCCTACGGTAGCATGGTTCCGCTGAACAACGTGGCGGCACTGACTACTCCGGATGCGCGTAGCATCGTTATCAAACCTTGGGATAAGAGTATGTTCAAGGTGATTGAAAAGGCTATCATCGATAGCGAGGTGGGCATCATGCCGGAGAACAACGGCGAGGTGATTCGCCTGGGTATTCCACCGCTCACGGAGGAGCGTCGTAAACAGCTCTCCAAGCAGTGTAACAAAGAGGGTGAGACGGCAAAGGTGAGTGTTCGCAATGCACGTCGCGATGGCATCGACAAACTGAAGAAGGCGGTGAAAGAGGGTCTGAGCGAGGACCTTCAGAAGGATGCCGAGGAGAAACTTCAGAAGATTCACGACAAGTATATCAAGCGTGTAGATGAACTGCTCGCAGCGAAGGATAAGGAGATTATGACCGTTTAACCGAGACTGAAAGTGAAGGGACTTGTTATCAAAAACACAGGCAGCTGGTACTCAGTAAAGAGAGATGAGGACGGGGCGGTCATAGAGTGTAAGATAAAGGGTAACTTTCGGTTGAAAGGCATTCGCAGTACAAACCCGGTGGCCGTTGGCGACCGGGTTTCCATTATTTGTAACCGAGAGGGAACGGCGTTTATCGAGGCGATTGAGGATCGCAAGAACTATATAGTGCGTAAATCAAGCAATCTGTCGAAGCAGAGCCATATATTGGCGGCAAACTTGGACCAGGCGTTTTTGATTGTGACATTGGCGCATCCGGAGACGTCAACCACGTTTATTGACCGTTTTTTGGCTTCTGCAGAGGCGTATCGTGTGCCGGTGGTGTTGCTGTTTAATAAGGTGGATTGTTATTCGCCGGAGGAGTTGCACTACCTGGAATTGGTGCGTGGTTTGTACGAGGGCATCGGATACGATTGCCTGGAGATTTCGGCGGAAACGGGCGAAGGATGCGACCGTGTGGAGGCATTGCTGAAGGACAAGGTGACGTTGTTATCGGGACATTCGGGCGTGGGTAAGTCTACGTTAATCAATCGACTGATTCCGGACATACATGTGAAAACGGCAGCGATTTCTTCGGTACACGACACGGGTATGCACACCACCACGTTTAGCGAGATGTTCGACCTTCCGTTTGGTGGCTACATCATTGACACACCGGGCATTAAGGGTTTCGGTACGTTTGATATAGATCGCGAGGAGGTGGGTCACTACTTCCGTGAGATTTTCGAATTGTCATCGGAGTGTCGTTTCGGTGCGGGCTGTACGCATACACACGAACCGGGTTGCGCTGTGTTGCAGGCTGTAGAGGAACATCGCATAGCGGCAAGCCGCTACACATCGTACTGCTCCATGCTGGAGGATAAAGAGGAGGGGAAATACAGATAAAAACTCAAGTTTCGGTTTTGTACTACGAGAGAGCCATCCACAGTGTATGGACTGTGGATGTAGACCGGATTTATTCCACCCCCTCTAACTTCGCCACATCGCTCTTCTCCCCAACAATCCACACCACATCACCCTCTTCAAACTTGCGATCACCGGTGGGAGCATCCAACGTTTCTTGACCGTTCTCAAAACCCACGATCATACAATGATACTGCTCCTTCATGCCCGATTCACGGACCAACTTGCCGTAAAACGGTGACTGCTCATCTATGTAAATCTGCGTCAACTCCATTTCGTGACGATACATATCATCGTTGAGCGGATGCACCTCGTTGGTGAGCACCTCTTGCAGCATACTCAACTGATTATCACTACCTATCACCTGCAATTTATCCCCCGGATAAATCACCATGTCCGCATCCGGAATATTGAAACGACGATTGCCACGCAGGATGGAATAAATGTGTACCCCATACTTCTCGCCCAACGCCAATTCATACAACCTACTCCCCACCCACTTGGAAGCCGCAGGCACCTCAAAATCGCTCAAGTGGATATCACGCGTCAACAGACTACTCGCATACGCCGGCTGCGCCTTGGCCAAAAACTCCTCACGCGCCTCACGCGAACGAAGATTGCGCTTAAACGTTTTCTCTATCGCAATCGAACGCTGTTTGAGTTGCTTGGACGCAATCATCGCCAACAAGACAACAAGCGCCACACCTATCACCAAACTCGACGCCCAATCGTTGAAAGCCCCCACCACATAGCACACAATCATCACCACACACACCGCACGGATGGTCAACAACAAGATAATCGGCACACGATTTATACGGTTCACCCACAACGCCTTAATCTCCTCCGAATGCGCCTTCTTCATCACAATTGCACGCAAAAACGGAGAGATGCACACCAGCGTCAACACCTGCGTCACTATGTTTGCCCACGACACAGGAATCAACTCCTTGAGGAACGGATGCACAAAATTGAACATCAGAATGATAATCGCCACACTCACCATGGAGAACACCGCAAACTGACGCAACATCGCCACCAACAAAAGGCGCCAATTACTCTCATCGTGATGCATCGGCACAGTGAACGATGTAAACCCATCCACCCTGTGAATCACCCGACGAGGCACCACACGTTCCACCCAACCGTAGCACACCTTGGAAGCACGCATCATGTAGGGCGTCAAGAAGGTGGTGATGACCGACACCGCCACCACTATCGGATACAGGAAACTGTCTGTCACTCCGAGAGATACACCCAGTGAGGCAATGATAAAGGCAAACTCACCTATCTGACCCATACTGAATCCGCACTGCATGGCCACACGCAACGGTTCGCCGGAAAACATGAAACCCAACGTACCAAAAATCATCTGCCCTAAAATAACCGCACAAGTGAGTACGGCTATCGGTCCCGCATAGTCCACCAATACCTGCCAATCCACCAACATACCGACGGAGACGAAGAAGATGGCACCGAAGAGATTCTTCACCGGTTCCACCAGGTGAGCGATACGTTCCGCCTCGAGTGTCTCGGCAAGAATAGCACCCATCACAAAGGCACCGAAAGCGGCACTAAATCCCATACTTGCCGCCACCACTACCATCGCAAAACAGAGTCCCAGAGAGACGATTAAGAGCGTCTCATCGCTCATCACCCGGGCACTCTTCTTCAAGAACTGGGGAATCACATAGATGCCCACCACAAACCAAACCACCAACACAAATGCCAGGCGCAGAAGGATTTGCAGTATCATACCGCCCCCTATCGACTGTCCGGCAGCCAGAGTGGAGAGCATCACCATGAGGACAATCGCCAGGATATCCTCCAGAATCAACACCCCGAGCACCTTGCCCGCAAAGCGCTGATGACGCAATCCCAGGTCATCGAAAGCCTTGTAAATGATGGTGGTAGAGGACATCGCCAACATACCCCCCAAGAAAAGGGCGTCCATCTCGCTCCATGCAAACGCATGGGCGAGAAAGACGCCTATACTCATCATAAAGAACAATATGGTACAAGCGGCTATCACCGGAGAGAGCCCCATGCGGATAATCTTCTTCACGGAAAATTCCAGTCCGAGAGAGAAGAGCAAGAAGATGACGCCTATGTCTGCCCATGTATGGATGTTCGCCATATCGGTCACAGACGGTGTGTAGGGCATGTGGGGACTGGCCAGACAACCTGCCATGATGTAACCCAACACAAGGGGTTGCTTCAACTTCTTAAACACAAGGGTGACGACTCCGGCCAACGTGAGCACTAGAGCCAAGTCCATCATTAATCCGGGAATTTCGCTCATACGTTTGTTCTTTATTACGTTTTATTCATTGAAATGGGAGGTTATCTCCGCTATCTTCACAATCACCATCATGGCCTTCTCCATGCTCTGAATGGGCACGAATTCGTAGGGACCATGGAAATTGATGCCTCCGGCAAAGATGTTGGGACAGGGCAACCCCTTGTAAGAGAGCTGTGCTCCATCGGTTCCGCCACGGATGGGCTGCACCTTGGGTTTCACACCGGACTCCTCCATGGCCTTGAGGGCTATGTCGATGACATGCATCACGGGTTCTATCTTCTCCAACATGTTGTAATACTGATCGTGCATCTCGAGCACAGCCACCTCCTCGCCAAAGGATGCGTTGAGAGCGTCCACACGTTGCTTCAAGAGATACTTACGCTGCTCGAAAGCACGCTTGTCGTGGTCGCGGATGATGTACTGGAGACTAGACTTCTCCACGCTTCCGGAGATGCCGATGAGGTGGAAGAATCCCTCGTATCCATCGGTGGTCTCGGGGGTCTCGTTCTTGGGCATGGCATCGGCAAAATCCACTGCCAACTTGGTGGCATTGCGCATCTTACCCTTGGCATATCCGGGGTGTACACTGAGTCCTTTGAAGAAGATTTTGGCGGTGGCGGCATTGAAGTTCTCATACTCCAGTTCGCCAATATCGCCGCCGTCCATGGTGTACGCCCATTCGCATCCAAAGCGCTCCACATTGAAGGCACTAGCGCCCATACCTATCTCCTCGTCGGGATTGAACCCCACACGAATCTTACCGTGCTCTATCTCGGGGTGTGCCTGCAGATAGACCATCGCCTGGATGATTTCCGCTACACCCGCCTTGTCGTCGGCACCCAAAAGGGTGGTTCCGTCGGTCACAATGAGGTCTTCGCCCACGTGCTCCTTCAACTCCGGAAAACGATCTACGGAAAGTATTTCACCCCCCGCCAAGGGGATATTCTTGCCATCGTAATGAGATACGATAGAGGGATTTATGTCCTTGCCGGAACAGTCCGGAGAGGTATCCACATGGGCTATAAAGCCGATGGTAGGCACCTCGCGCTGAGTGTTGGAGGGAAGGGTGGCAAAGAGGTATCCGTTTTCGTCCAACTCCACCTCCTTGAGTCCTATCTCCTTTAACTCCTCTTTCAAAAATCTCAGGAAGGCCATCTGTCCGGGAGTACTGGGCATGCCTTCTGTCTCTTCACTCGATTGAGTGTCCCATTTTACATACTGTAAAAATCGTTCAACCAACTCTTTAGTCATAATCTTTATTGTTATATCTGTATTGTTATTCATCTTTTATAGTGAGTGTCTCCACCTTAGAGAGCCGTTCGCGCAGTCTCGGCATCCGTGAGCGGCGTATCTGCAGAGTCATGGAGCAGTCCATGTCGTAGCCCTGTGTCACAATGATGGGAGATTCCTCCTTGACCACACGCATCACATCGTTCATGAACACATATTCAAAGGTGAAGCTAATGCACTCGTCTACGGTCTTCTCCACGATGGTCGCTGCCTCGAGCGCCTCGATAGCTGCAGCCTTGTAAGCCTGTATCAACCCACTGGTGCCCAACTTGATGCCGCCGAAATACCGAACCACCACAATCAATATATCGGTAAGTCCGTAAGAATTTATCTGACCCAAGATGGGTTTGCCGGCAGTACCCGACGGTTCGCCATTATCGTTGGCACGGAAGTTCAAACGCTCCGGTCCCAACATATACGCATAGCAACAGTGACGCGCATCGTAGTACCGTTTGGCATACATCTCCACTTGCTCCTTCACCTCCTCCACCGAGTGGACGGGCAGGGCAAAGGCCAGGAACTTACTGCGTTTCTCCGTGTAGATACCCTCGGCAGTGGCATCTATTGTTTTATACACATCATCCTCTTCCATTGTTCGTTAGGTCTAATTTATATGTATCGTAACACACCCCACGGGCTCCGAATCCCTCTTTTTGGAAGAGCAATCCCTCGTTGAGCCAAGTACCCCCCTGTTCGGTAGAGATACCGAAATCGAAGTAGCGGAAATCCTCCTTGCAGCACTCCACGAGATGCGGGAAGAGCAAATCGAGCGCCCCCAAGGCACGACCCTCGTCGGAAGCAGCGATGTACTGAGCATGCGCCACCTGTTTTCCTATGAAAAACATCCAACAACCGGCCACCAACACCCCCTCCGGAGTGAAGACACCATAGAGTTTTATCTGCTCCGGGAAGCGATGCATCAACCGTCGCATCTCCGCCGTGGTATGCACCGGATGAGTGTTGTGATGGATGGTGAGCACACGGTTCAGTATCTCCCAAAACCGCTCCACCTCCTCACTCTCTACCTCAACGCCACGTATCTGCAGTCCCGCACGCTCCGCCTTGCGTCGACCTCGTCTGCGGAGTTCGCGCAAAGGAAGCGCCTCCCTCAGGTCAATAACCGAAGAGAGCGAACGCGATGCCAACACCGCCCCCGCCTGCGTGAGGAGATAGAGATCCTCCTGCGCCGGATAGGTGTCGTATATATAAGGTATGGGTTTGTAGAGCAACTCCCCCATACCCTGCTCTCGGTAGTGCTGGAACAGCAGGCGGAAGCACTCCCCCACCTCATCGCAAGTGATGTCCTTCGCCTGCAGGAGTCCGCCATAGGTCAGTCCTCCATGCGAACGCACCAATCGTTTCTCCACATCCACCTCCGCCGGAAAGAGCGCCACCGGACGCTCCTCCTCGCCACGGAAGAAAAGCAACGAAGCATCCCTGAAACGGTCGGCATGGTAGTCCATGAAGTTGCGATTCAAGAGAAAAGACCCATTCTTGGCCACCTCCACCAAAGCATTCCACTGCGATGCCCATTCGCGCGCATACGCGCGAACCTTTATAAGATGTCCTCGCGCCATTCCTTATACTCGGTATAATCGTTCACATATCCCTCCGCCAGATACGGATGCGAAGCCATCACCACGCACACGCTCCCCGGAGCAAAATCCGTCAGTTCGCACCACACCCCCGCCGGAATAAACACCCCCCGATGGGGCGAATCCATGCGGAACGAAGTGCGATACACCCCATCATCCACCATCAGTGTAAAACTTCCCGACACAGGGAAGATAGCCTCGTGGCAGATGCGATGCGCATGCGCCCCACGCGACTTCCCCTCCGGGATAT